>JBILFE010000261.1:0-5560 GCA_044351705.1 Luteolibacter sp.
CGGCCGAACATTTCGGATCGAAGATCGCGGATCGCGGATGCTCCGCACCGCCCACACGCCACCAGCCACTTCCCCTGTAATCCATCACCCCACTCTGCGTTGCTTGGTGACCTTGGCGCGTTCGGCGAGCTCAGCCGAGCCGTCTTGGCGATGAGGAATTTGGTGAAGTTCCACCGCTAGCGTGACAAGTCTTTGCCTAGTCGGATCGCTGCGCCCGGCTGCAGCGTCAACTCCACAATTTTTTCACCGTAGCGCACCTTGCAGGTCTTGCCGGTGAGGCTGCGGATGGTGGCGGAGGCGAGCACGCCGCCTTGCCACTCGACATCCACCTCGAAGCCGCCGCGGGCGCGCATGCCTCTAACCGATCCGTCCGGCCAGGCGGCGGGCAATGCCGGCAGCAGATGGATGAAACCCATGTGCGACTGGACCAACATTTCGCACACGCCCGCCGCGTAGCCGAAATTGCCGTCGATCTGGAACGGCGGATGGGTGTCGAACAGGTTGGGCGTGATCTGGCTCTTGAGCATGCCATTGAGGATTTTGTAGGTGCGGTTGCCATCCTGCAAGCGGGCCCAGATGCAGATTTTCCACGCGCGGCTCCACCCGGTCGACGCATCGCCGCGGGCATTCATCGAGACTTTGGCCGCCGCGGCCAGTTTGGGCGAGGTGAGCGGTGAGATCTGGCGGCCGGGATGCACGGCGATCAGGTGGGACAGATGGCGGTGGTCGTCCTTCGGGTCGTCAATGTCCTCCATCCATTCCTGCAGTTGCCCCCACTTGCCGATTTTCGGGCCCATCAGGCGGTCGCGCAGCGCCTGGATTTTCTGCCGGTATTCGGCATCCACGTCGAGGGCCTTGGAGGCTTCGACCATGTTGGTAAAGAGGTCCCAGACCAATTGTTGGTCATGGGACACGCCATCGACGCCTTCCGGTCCGTGTTCCGGCGAATAGCCTTTGGGAGCGACCAATGATCCATCCGGCAGGGGTTTGAGGAAATCCTCCCAGAACTCGCAGAGGTCCTTCATGACCGGATAGGCGCGGGTGCGCAGGTATTCCTTGTCCTGGCTGAAGGCGTAGTGATCCCACAGGTTCTGGGCGCACCAGGCGGCGGTGGGGTTGACCCATTTCCAGCTTGAGCCGCCGAACACCCCGTTCTCCGCATGCATCGTCCAGCCGCGGACCTTGAAGGTTTTGAATGTCTCATCCCGCCGCACCTCGCGGATCGAGTATAACCATTCCGCGTAAGGCGCAAAACACTCCGACAAGTTGGCATGATCGACGAACCAATAATTCATCTGCACATTCACATCGGTGTGATAATCGGAGCGCCACGGAGGTCTGTTGCTGTGGTTCCACAACCCTTGCAAATTGGCGGGCAAAGCACCGCGCGACGAACCAATCATCAGATATCTCGCATACTGGAACAACAACACTTCCAACTCCGGATCCCGGGCTCCACCCGGTGTTGCCACGTCCTTGTTGCCGTCATAAGCCATGCCCGTGGGCAACTTCAAGTCAGCCCCACGGTAGGCCACCAGGCGTTTGTCGGTCGGTAATCTACGACTGGCGTCCGGTGAGACTCCAAGGCTAACCGAACACCTTTGGAAGAGCGACTGGTAGTCCTTGACGTGCGCCGCCAGCAGCTCGGCATCGGCGCGCTGGGCTGCCTTGTCGATGCGTTCCGCCACCAGGCGGTGTGGCAATTCGCCGGTGCGCCAGCCTTTGCCGCGCTGGTTGAGATAATCCGTGCCGGCACTGAGGATGAGCGTCAGGCGGTCGACCCCTTGAAACGCAATGCCCGTGGGTGTCGCGGTCAATGTGCCACCGTCGTTGATGACCAACAACTGCGACTCAAACTGCAAGCCGTTGTTCAGCTTGCCGGTGGCTGTTAGGCGGTTGGGTTCGATGGCAATCCTGGCACCGTGCGCATCCTTGAGCGTGAGGGTGCCGGTGTGGCTGCCGGGCTTGTCGGCGTCAAAGCGGAACACCATGACCTGGTCGGGATAACTGGCAAATGCCTCGCGCCGATAGCTCACGCCCCCGCTCGTATAGGTCACGGTGTGCACCGCCCGCTCGATATCCAACTCCCGCCGATAGCCCGCAACATCCTTGGCCGGTGGCAACGCCACCTCCAGTTCGCCGCAATTCTGATAGCGCCCGGTGTCACTCTCGTCGCCTTCCCACAGGCTGTTCTCATTGAATTGAATCCGCTCGTTTTCGACCGCGCCGAAAAGCATCGCGCCCAGGCGGCCATTGCCAATCGGCAGCGCTTGCGTCTCCCACTCCTGGGCCGGTTGGTCATACCACAACTTGTAGGCCCGGTTGGCGGCGGTAGGCGTATTGGCATCCGCGCCGCCCGCCACGAGCGGCCATATTCCTAACAGGCAGATGCCGAGTCCCATGATCCATGTGTTTGGTTGTCTTGTCATTGTCGTGTGTGGTTTGTCTTCATGCCGGACATGCTTCCCATCGCTACAGGCCGCCAATCAGATGATTCCTCAACGTGGCAGGATAGGGGATTCTTTCTGCATCCTCTGCGATCAGGTCACGGCGCGACGAGCCGGATTCGATAGAACCGCCGGCCCTGGCTCGGCTCACCCGGGGTCAGCGTGAAGTCGTCGATGAAGGTGCGGGTGCCGGCCGCGCCAGCGACGACAGCGTCCTCGGTGACGGTTAGGATCGGCGTGAAGGAGGCGCCTGCGGCATCGAGCGTGTCGGCATACTCGACGGCATAGGACTTGCCGCCGGCGGACGGCCAGGTGATCCGGGGATGACCGCTCGCGGGCTCCCGGTCCATGCTCGCCGCAAACCGGGGCTGCGGATTGGTAGGACCCACACCTAACAAATAGCATTGCAGGTTGGATAGGCCGTTGGCCGCAAGCGCGCCGGGAGCGGCGCTGATGGCGCTGATGGCGCTGATGGCGCTGCCGGAATAACAGGTCTCCCACCAATCGGGCAATCCATCGCCATCGCGATCCGTCGCGGCTTTGCCAAAATCAACAATGGCCCCGCTGACGGCGAGCTTGGCACCGGTTTTGGCGATTGGCGAACTGGCGGGGCAATACACCAGAACCACGCTGGCACCTGCCGGCAAGGTCAGGCTGTAAGTGCCGGACACGTTGGTGGCAATGAATGCGCCAATCGCGCAATCATAGAGGTGCAGGGGTGATGCACCCAGATTGAGAGTCACTTGTTGGGTTGCAGCCAGCGGATTGGTTAACAAAAAGGTGGGCAGCGAGGCTGCGGGAAATGCATCGGTGGCCAGGCAATTCACCTTGAGGATGGCGGGCACGTTGGTGGTCTCGAAGAGAGCCGCCATCACGCCGGACCCCCAGGCACCATAGGGATTGAAATTCTGCACGGGTGACTTGGCATCACCCGTGGCATAGGGAGTGGTCGCGCCCAAGTTTCTAACCCCTTCGTAGCTGATGGAATGGATGCCGGTCTGTTGCGCCCATGGCGCACCCGACTGCATGTTGGACGGCAGCGTGTCGGGAAAGAACAGATTCGAGTTGGCGGCGAGGTGCAGCAGCCATTTTCCGATATCGGCGGCATACTTGGGAGCGTAGCGGCACAGTGGGGCGATGGCTCCGGCCGCGGCATAGGTATTCATGGAGAAAGCGTAGCCAGTGGTGTCGGTGGTGCTGCCCATCAGGCCGTAGGCGTCGTAACTGCCCCAGCGGGCACCGATGCAGCCCCAGCCGGGCCTGGCGTTTGAAGCTGCGGCGAAAACCCAGCCGAGATGTTTGTCGATCGAGTAGGAGCGGCCCAGCTCGGCATTCATCCGCGCCGCCAGACAGGGGCCATAGTAGCCGAGCACCTCATAGAACGGGTTCAAGGTCCGCGCGTCCATCTGCGCCATGCAGGCATCGGTGGCGGCCAGATAGCGCGCATCACCGCTGCGCACATAGGCCATGTATTCCAGCCATGCGATGCCGATGGCCATGTCCGGTTCATGCCATGCGAGGTCCGCCGCGGTCAGGGTCGCGAAGTTGAAACCGGTGTGTTCCCAGTTGTTGCTCAACACCGGCAGCGCGGCCAGCCAGCTTTCCGCGATGGCGGTCATCTTCGCCTGGAACGTAGCGCGGTTTGGATAGCGGCTTCCAATCTGATAGAAAAGGATGCTGGGGAAAATGTCATACCATGCGGACTTGGCCCCCTGGGAGTTCACATTGTTGAGAACCAGGCCGTGGCCGTTGACCAGCGTGTAGAAAACCTCGCACTGCCGCACACGATCAATGCCATTGAGGGATGCCATGTCCATGCCGGCGAGGGTGCCACCCAACACCGCACCCAGCGCGGACAACGCTTCCCCGCCTCCCGGTGTTTGCCCCACATAGCTCGGCAGCCCGAATGCGCTGCCGCTGTATCCGGCGGCAGTGGTCACGTTGTACTCATACAACAGCGGCAGATTTTGTCCCGTGAGCGCCGCGTTGAACGCCAGTTGATGATAGGTGGTGGCGGTTTGCTGCCAGTCCCGCATGACCAATGGATTGGGCACGTCCGGGAAGGCTCGCACGTAAGGAATCACTCCGCTCGCCGGTGTTACAACCGCCAGGGACATGTCGTCTAACCACGCGCTGCCCGTGACACTTGCGCTCCCGCCGGACGTGAAGGTCACGCGCAGGCTGGCGGTATTTGCCGGCGTCGTGAACTGTTGCGTGAATTCCTGCCAATGGGTTTGGGTCCCGGAAAAAGTGTAACTCAGCCCTGACAGCAGGGTGTTGGCGCTGTTGAAAAAATTGACCGACACCCGCATCGTTCCCGTGGTGGCATACTTGAGGTTGTAGCGGAGCAGGCAGACGACATTCGGCGCGACGGGAAAAAAGTCGGAATACCATTCGCCGTAGGCGGAGGCGTTGTTGTCAATGAGCGCCAGCGAATGCGCGCTGCTGACCGATGTGGAAGTCGTCCAGCCATCAATCGGGGTGTCGCTGCCGCCCCGGTTCCAGCCGTCCGGAATGCCGTTGTTGTTGGCGTCCACTTCAAAACCGGGGTTGGGCCAAACATTGCCCGATAGCAAATCCGCCTTGGCTGGCAAGCAGAGGGCCAGCAGACAGAGCAGACAGAGCAGACAGAGCAGACAGAGCAGACAGAGCAGACAGAGCAGACAGGTCGCCGATCTAGCAATATTAGGAAGCATACAGGGTTTGCAGGGGAGATGTTACGACTCTTCAGGATGACACACAAGCCTCGGCAAACTCGGCTTCCACACCCTGCCCTCTGCCTATGCCGAGAAAAAGCCCACACGTCGCCCCTATGAAAGCCTCACTTCGCTCCAGATCCGCAACATTCCATCCGTTCTGACTTCCTGAGTTAGGCATTGAATGGTCGAGGAATAGGCGATGAATTCCGGAAAATGATTTGGCACTTTTTTGAGGGTTTGGTTGGGATTTAGCGAAACGCAGAACCGAGCGGAGCGAGATAGACTTGAGCGGAGCGAAAGCCCCGCAGGGGGACCGCCGGAGGGCGGGATCAACCGCAGAGGTCGCGGAGGGATTCGCGGAGATCTTTGCTGGAGATTCAGAACTCAGCATTCGACCTGACAATGGCCACGGGG
>JBILFE010000434.1:0-3997 GCA_044351705.1 Luteolibacter sp.
AAAGTTAAAGTCCATGTTCAAGCGCGAAGCCAAGGCAGGGACCTTTCTCCGAAAGGTCCGGCGGATGGCGGGTCAAGGTTCTTGGAAGCGCGGTGCGTTCCGGGTGGGTGCCACGCTGCCAACCGGATCGTTCGGAGAACGGTCCCTGCCTGAGGCAAGCCACCGTTCAGAATCCCGTAAAGCCACAACGCACCTGACCACTAACTTTTTTGTCCTGCACCCCTCAGCACTTTGTTTGCAATTTCACGCTTGCTTGCGCAAGCCGGTCTTGCAGCGGCTACCCTCACCCGCTATGACTCAGCCCGTGGCAGCCAAACCCAAACCCAAACCCAGCGGCAATTTCTTCGCGGTCATCGGCAGCGATGAAGGACAGGTGCGCGAACAAGCACTGCTGCTCCATACCGAGCTGACCGGCGGCAACGATGATGGCTTCACCCACGAAACCCTCGATGGCATCGCCGACAACTCGGATTCCGCCTTCACCATCTGCGCCTCCACCATCCAGGCCCTGCTCACCATCCCGATGTTCGGCGGCGACAAGGTGGTCTGGCTGCGCAATGCCAATTTCCTCGCCGATAACGTCATCGGCCGCGCCCAACGCACCGACGACGGCGTGGAAAGCCTCCGCTCCACCCTCGAAAAAGGCCTGCCCCCTGGCGTCAAATTCCTGCTCACCGCCCAAGGCGTCGATAAACGCCGCGGCTTCTGGAAATTCATCGAGAAGTCCGCCGAGGTCCGCGTCTGCGACCTCATCGATACCAGTCGCGACGGCTGGACCGACCAGGTCGCCTCCCTGGTCACCCGCCGCGGACAGGAACTCGGACTCGATTTTCAGCCCGACGCCCTCGCCCTCTTTGTCCTGCTCGCCGGCGAGGCCACCCAGCAAATCGGCAACGAACTCGAAAAACTCGACCTCTTCCTCGGCCCCGAGCGCCGCCACGTCACCGCCGCCGATGTCCGCCAGATCGTCCCCCTCAGCCGCGCCGCCGCTGTCTTCGAAACCGGCCAGGCCATCCAAAAAGGCGACGTCGCCCGCGCCATCCAACTCATCGATCAACAACTCGATGCCAATGACTCCGCCATCGGCATCATGCGCGCGTCGATCATACCTACCGTACGGAATCTTTTCATGGCGAAGTTGATCAGCGACAAGTTCAAGGTGCCCGCGGCGGCCAATTATGCGGCGTTTGCGGGGGGGCTGAACCGATTGCCGGAAGCGGACCGGGCGTGGCTGCCGCAAAAGAAGGATGGCAGCGGGGTGAATGTGTTTCCGATCTTTCTGTGTGTGTCGATGGCGGCGAGTTTTGAATTGGAGGGGCTGCAACAGGTGCTGGAAGCGACCCTCAAGGCGGATCAGGCGCTGGTGACCACTGGCTTGGACCACCGGCTGATATTGCACCGCTTGATAGCGGAAGTGGCCGCCGCGCGCAAACCCGTGAACCAACAACCGTCGCGTCCCCGCCGATGAAACTTGTGATTTTCGCCATTCTAACCGGTCTTGCCGCCGGCTTGCTGGGCGCGCTCTGCGGCGTCGGTGGCGGCATTGTCATGGTTCCGGCATTCGTTGGATTGTTAGGGTTGGAGCACAGGCAGGCGGTTGCCACTTCCATGGCGGTGATCATCGTCACGGCCATCGCCGCCACCGCCAACAACACCCGTTTCAACGGCCTCATCGACTGGAAGGTCGTGGCTTGCGTCGGGCTCGCCTCGGCCGTTGCCGCCTGGTTTGGCAGCGACCTGATGCGCAGTCTCGGCAACCAGACGCTCACCCGCATCTTCGGTTGCCTGTTGGTGGTTTTTGGCGCCCGCCTGCTGTGGAAAGCCTGAGCTGCGGGCATAGAATTAGGGGGAGCGGCGGCGTCCCGCCCAATCCTGTTCAATCAGCACCCAACGAGGAGAACGGTCCCTGCCAAGTGTAGGGCACCCATGGCAGGGACGCACCTCCGGGCATGCGCGTCAAGGTAACGGTTTTTTTGTGATTTAGCGTAACGATTTTTACCACTGAGAGCACTGAGAGCACTGAGGACCACTGATTCCACTGAAATAAAATATATATCTTCTCAGTGATATCAGTGGTCCTCAGTGTTTCAGTGGTTTTTCTGGAACGATTTACCTGAACGCGGTGGTTTCTCATAACTATCCCCTTAACTTGACGCGCATGACCTCCGGGGCGTCCGGTGGGGGAGAGGCCGCAGTCAATCACGTCCCCTTCACTCGCCGTTCCAGCGGGTTTCAAGGTGATCCTGGACTAACAAATAAATCGTCACCTCGCCCCCGCCGGACCGTTCGGAGAACGGTCCCTGCCAGCCGCAGGGGCGGCAGCAGTGCTGTCCCTTATGTAAGGGACAGCGGGTTGAATTGACTTTGTTGCCAGCGCGTGGGAGGGTCGGCCCCGCCGCCGACCCATCCCCGACATACGATGGCCGCCAAGTTGATCTATTTGTTCAGCCGCCTTAGTCTCATGAAGATCGAATGCCCACGCTGCTTTATCGCCTGTTGCATCATGCCTGCGGCAATGCTGGCCGGAGTCGCCGCCGCGCAGCAGGATGTTGAAATCCAGTGGCACAACGTGCGGCGGATCAACCGCAGTAACGCCTCGCTGCAAGCCGTCGTCACGCCGCTGATGTCGCGCAGTTCGCCGCTGCACGACAAAGTATGGCAGGCACTCAAAGACCTGCATGCGCAACACGTGCGCTATGTGCCCTGGCTGCCGTATCCCAAGCTGGCGGTGGCGGAGCTCGAGCCGCCGGAGAACGGCAAAACTTCCTGGGATTTTTCGCTGATCGATCCATTCACCATCGACTTCCTGGAGGCCACCAAGGGGCATTCTGTCATGCTCAACTTCAGCACCATTCCACAGTGGATGTTCAAGACCCCGCAACCGGTGAGCTACCCGACCGACCCCAACCGCGCCGTGTGGGACTACACGCAGGGCACCGAGTTGCGGGATCCGTCGCTTAAAGAGTTAGGCGACTATTATGCGCGGATCGTGAGTTGGTATGCCAAGGGCGGGTTTGTCGACGAGTTCGGAAAACGGCATGACTCCGGGCATCGCTACAAGTGGGACTACTGGGAAGTGTTGAACGAGCCCGACCTCGAACACAAGATGACCCCTCAGCAGTACACGGCATGCTATGATGCGATCGTGACATCCATCCGGGAAGTCCAACCCGCGATGAAATTTGTCGGACTTTCGCTCGCCGCCCCTAAAGACCTGCCGCAGTATTTCGAGTATTTCCTCGACCCGAAAAACCACCAGCCCGGAATTCCGTTGGACATGATTTCGTACCACTTCTATGCCGCCATTTCCGCCGAGGCGGCGCAGCAGGAATCCTGGGAAGATACGGTTTTCGACCAGACACGGAAGTTTCTCGACACCGTCAAACGCATCGAAGCCGTCCGCCAGCGCCTCGCGCCGCAGACGGCCACGGCCATCAACGAGATCGGCGTGATTCATGCCCAGGATGGCGGCCAGAGTCAGCCCGGCTATGTGTTCAAGCCGTTTCCTGCGTTTTACTGGAACCTGTGTGCCGCGCAGTTCGCACTGCTCTACGGCGAACTGGCCAACTTGGGCATCGAGATGGTTGGCCAATCGGCACTCATGCAGGTGCCCGAGTTCTTTCCGAGCGTGTCGATGATGGATTGGGAGACGGGCCGGCCTAACGCACGCTATTGGGCACTCAAACTGCTGAACGAGCACTTCGGCCCCGGTGACAAGCTGCTGCTGACCACCACCACTGTGCCCGGCGTGTATGCCCAGGCTTTTCTAACAAAAGACGGCAAGCGCAAGTTGCTGCTGGTCAACACCCACAACCGACCGGCCGCCATCAGCATCGCTGGCGCGGCCGGCGGAACGCAGGAGACGGTAGATCAGACCACCGGTTTCAATCCGCCGTCAGCGCGGCAGTTGGACTCCGATAAACTCGAGCTAACAGGATTAGCGGTCCAGGTGATTGCGTTGCCTTAGTGCGCTGCAAACTTATACTTACATGTTAGA
>JBILFE010000263.1:0-5524 GCA_044351705.1 Luteolibacter sp.
CGCCATGAATAAATCGATTGCGCGTCATCACCCACCGCCATCAGGCTGTTGGACTTGCCCGCCAACAGGTCGATCATCCGGCTCTGCACCGCGTTGGTGTCCTGGTATTCGTCTACCAGGATATGCCGGAATTTTTTTTGATAGAGATCGAGCACATCCGCGCGGGCCTCGAACAAGCGCACGGTGAGTACCAACAGATCATCGAAATCCATCGAATTGGTCGCGAGTTTTTTTTCAATATAGGCGAGCCTGACCTGCTCGATTTGTTCGAGCCAATCATAAAACCGCACATAACTATCGGATAGTATCGTTTCCAGGCTCGCGCCCGTGTTTTCCACCAGGCTGAAAATCGACGCCAACACATCCGCCTTGGGAAAGCGGCGCTCCTTGGTATCGATGTCACAGGCGGCGACCACCTTGGCCAGCATGGATTTCTGGTCATCGCGGTCGAGAATGGAGAACGCGCGGGTGAAGCCGATGTCCTCGGCATGGCGGCGCAGGATGCGGCTGCCGATGGAATGGAAGGTGCCGGCCCACAGGTCGGAGGTGTCGCGGCTGATGAGATCACGCACCCGCTCGACCATCTCGCGCGCCGCTTTGTTAGTAAAGGTCAGCAACAACACCTGGCGTGGTTCCACGCCGTGGTCGAGCAACCATGCCACCCGGTAGGTGAGGGTCCGGGTTTTGCCGGAGCCGGCACCGGCAATGACCAGGGCCTTGCCCGGCGGTGAGGACACCGCCGCGTACTGTTCCGCATTGAGGGCGGCCACATAGTCGATGCCGGTGGGCCGGGTCGAGGCCGCCGGGCGGTGAAGGGTGTAGTTACGGGCCATGCGCGGCCCGAGCCTGGCACGGAATCCGGCAGGGATCAATCCGGCATTCGCGGTGCCGGTTGCCGCAAGTTCAGGCATCCTGACATCTGCCGGGATTTTGTCAGTCCCTGGGAAACCTAATGAAAGTGTCTGGCTGCGGGCAGCATGCCAGGACCACAGTGGCGCGGGCATATTCGGGGGTTGCCAGTTTGCGATCCGGTACGCTAGTGTCGCGGCCATCGCAGCGCCCCGCCTCGGCGGAGTGCCTGCCTCCTATGCCGCTACCCCCCCCCTCCCCGCCCAGCCATGAACCTGTTCCGCAAAAAGCCCATCGACGTCATTGTCGCTTCCGCCGACGCCACCGAGGCGTTCTACGACACACCGACGCTGAAGCGCTCGTTGAACGCATTCCAACTGGTCACGTTAGGCATCGGCGTGGTGATCGGGGCGGGCTTGTTTTCGCTGACCGGCAAAGTGGCGGCGGACAATGCCGGTCCGGCCGTGGTGTACTCGTTTGTGATCAGCGGCATCGCCTGTGCCTTTGCCGGCTTGTGTTATGCCGAGTTTGCCTCGGCGGTGCCGGTGGCCGGCAGTGCCTATTCTTACTCCTACGCCACCATGGGCGAGTTGATTGCCTGGATCATCGGCTGGGATCTGGTCATGGAATATGCCATCGGCGCGGCCACCGTGGCGGTGAGTTGGTCGGCGTATTTTGTGAAGTTTTGCCACCAGCTCAATCTGGATATGCCGATTCAATACGCGCTCTCGCCATTTGATTCCGAGAAGCTGGCCGATGGCACGGTGATCCATGGCATAGCCAACCTGCCGGCGGCGGTGATCGTGGTGTTGATGTCGTTGTTGCTGATGCGCGGCACCAAGGAAAGCGCGCTGTTCAACACCATCATGGTCGCCGTCAAGGTCATGATCGTGCTGCTGGTCATCGGCATCGGCTGGGCCTACATGAATCCGGCCAACCACATGCCGATGATCCCCGCGCGCGTCTCCGAAGTGGTCAATGGCCAAACCCTCTATCATTTCGGTTGGCAGGGCGTGCTCACCGGCGCGGGCCTGATTTTCTTCGCCTATATCGGGTTTGATGCGGTCTCCACTGCCGCTCAGGAAGCGAAAAACCCGCAACGTGACCTGCCCATCGGCATTCTCGGGTCGTTGTTCATCTGCACGATCCTCTATATTTTGTTTTCGTGGGTCATCACCGGCCTGGCCCATTACACCGAGTTTCGCGGGGTGGTGGACAAGCTCGCACCGGTGGCCACCGCACTCAACCACCTGCCCAATCAATTCCACTGGTTGCAGCAACTCATCGTGCCGGCGATTCTCGCCGGGTTTTCCTCGGTGATCATGGTGTTGTTGTTAGGCCAGAGCCGGGTGTTCATCACCATGTCGCAGGACGGCCTGCTGCCCAAGTTGTTTTCCGACATCCACCCGACGCGCCACACGCCGTGGAAAAGCAACGCCTTGTTTGCGGTGGTGGTGGGAGTGGCCGTGGCTTTTCTGCCGGGTAACGCCTTTGGCGAAATGTGCAGCGTGGGCACCTTGCTGGCCTTTGTGCTGGTCTGCATCGGGGTGATCGTGTTGCGCCGCACCAACCCCGGTCTGCCGCGCAAATTCCGCTGCCCATGGGTGCCACTGGTGCCGATTCTGGGTGCCTTGCTGTGCCTGGGTATGATGGCATTCCTGCCCAAGGACACTTGGTGGCGCTTGTTCATCTGGATGACGGCCGGCCTCATCATCTATTTTTCCTACAGCCGCAAACGCAGCAAGCTGGCCAACCCAAAATCGTGAGTGACGGATGCGCCGGCAGCCGGCGTGGCGTCCAAGCGCCGCCTTTTTCCACCTGATCGGCGATAACCCATTGACTATTGCACATCCTGTCTGAAAGACTTCGCGGCCAACCTGCGTCATAATCCCCTTGCAAGTCCGCCAATCTGGCTTAGCCTCACCTCCAACAACACAAACATATTTATGGGACCTATTGGAATGCCTGAAATGGTGATGATTTTCGTCATCATCCTGTTGCTCTTCGGAGCCAAAAAACTGCCGGAACTTGCGCGTGGAATCGGCAAGAGCATGGGTGAGTTCAAAAAAGCCCGCGAGGATTTCGAACGCGAAATCACCACCGCCGAAACCGAAGTGAAAACCAAGACACCCGAAGTCAAGGAGCCTGCTGGCAAAGAATCGCAGGCATCATGATCTCATGCACCCCGTCCGGTTCGTTAGTAACCTGAATCACCAACCCCTTGCAGCACGCGCATGGGTCCGCCCGTCCGCCAAGCCTGCCAGCGCCATCCTAGCCGCGCTGGTTGCTGCGAGCGCCCTGTTTGCCACCCCGGCCTGCGGCAAAAAAAACGAGTCCCCGTCCTGGGTGGCCCCTGCTGAGTCCGCTGCCCCGGCACTCCCAGGCGCGCCCCCGCCGACCGCCAAACCCGGCAAAAAACGCCCAAGCGCCGGCACCGCCGTACCCGCCACCACCGGGTTGCGATTCATGGCCTACAACGTGAAGAACTGGCTGACGATGGACCGCACCATCGATCGCACCGAACTCAAAGCCACACCCAAGCCCGCGGCGGAAAAACGCGCCGTGATTCAACTCCTTATCCACCACGCGCCGGATGCGGTCGGGATTTGTGAAATCGGCACCCGCGAGGATTTGGCGGAAATCCAAGCCGAACTCAAAACCGGCGGCCTGGACCTGGCTCACTCGTATTACACCGGCGGTGGCGACGAACTGCGCCACCTCGGATTGCTGTCGCGTTTCCCGATCACCCGCACCGCCATGCCGGCCGCTCTCCAGTTCAAATTGAATGGCACCACCTTCATCATGAATCGCGGCATTCTGGATGCCACCATTGAGGTTCACGGCAAACCCTTCCGCTTGTTAGGCGTGCATCTCAAATCCAAACGCGATGTGGCGCAAGGCGATCAGGAGGCCATCCGCCGCAATGAGGCCGGCTTGCTCCGCCAACACGTCGATTCCATCCTCAAGGCAGACCCCGCGGCGCGCCTCATCGTGTATGGCGATTTCAATGACACCTGGGGCAGCGCGGCCCTCAAAACCATCACCGGCACTTACACCGATCCAAACTACCTCACCGCCATTCGTGCCGAAGACCACCACGGCGCGCACTGGACCCATTACTGGGAACTCCACGATATCTATTCGCGCTTCGATTTCATCGCCGTTTCCCGCACCCTCAAACCCGACACCGATTTCAAAAATTCTTACATCGTTGATGACCCGGAGTGGATCGATGCGTCCGATCACCGTCCACTGCTGGCCATCTTCAACTAATCTCCACGCACATATACTAACACCAACCAACACCCCAAACACCATGTCTAATAAACCACTCAATGTCGGACTCGTCGGAGGAGGCAAAGGCGCCTTCATCGTTCACCCCCATGAAAAAGCCATTCTCATGGACGGCACCCGCCGGATCGTCGCCGGGGCGCTCTTTCCCGAGCCGAAGGTCGCGCTCGAAGAGGCCGCCAACTGGCCCTATCCAATCAAGGGTTACGGGTCCTACGATGAAATGATCGCAGCCAATGCCACGGCCCCCGCCAGCGAAAAGCTCGACTATATCCTCATCGTCACGCCCAACTTCGTTCACTACGATCCGGCCATGAAGGCCATGAAGGCTGGCATCGCCGTGTTTTGTGAAAAACCGCTGTGCCTCAACCTCAAGGAAGCCGCCGATCTGGTCAAAACCTCCCACAAACTCGGCGTGCCCTTCGGCGTGGCTCATACCTACCTCGGCCACTGGACCACCCGCCTGAGCCGCTACATCGTCCAAAGCGGATTGTTAGGTGAGGTCCGCTGGGTGGATAGTTATTATATCCAAGGCTGGCTGGCCACCAAGCTGGAAGCCACCGGCCAACAGCAGGCTGCCTGGCGTGTCGATCCCAAACGCGCCGGCGGCTCCGGTTGCGGTGGCGACATCGGCACCCACGCCCTGATGCAACTGCGCTATGTCACCGGTCTGGATGTGACCGATGTCTCCGCCCAGATGGAAACCTTCGTTGAAGGACGCCAGCTCGACGACCACTTCACCATCTATTGCAAACTCAGCAACGGCGGCAAAGCTCTCGTCCGTGCCTCCCAAATTTGCATCGGCCATAAGAATGACCTCGGCATCACCATCGCCGGCACCAAGGGTACCTTGCGCTGGCGCCAGGAAGACCCCGAATGCCTCACCATCTGCCTG
The DNA here is from genome assembly GCA_044351705.1 of Luteolibacter sp. Classification (GTDB taxonomy): domain Bacteria; phylum Verrucomicrobiota; class Verrucomicrobiia; order Verrucomicrobiales; family Akkermansiaceae; genus Luteolibacter. Next base: position 5,036 of record JBILFE010000263.1, read on the forward strand.
CCGGGCCAACCCGATCGTGTCTATTGGCGCGGTGCCGTATCCCCGGGCGATGGCTTCCTGCCGAAAAACGTCCCGGCCGACTTGATGGCGGAGCCGACCATCCCATCCGGACATCCCGAGGCGTTTCATGATGCCTTCGCTCGCCTCCACCGCTGCTTCGAAGCCGACGTGCGCAAATGGCAGGCCGGCAAAAAGTTTGCCTGCGACGGCAGCAAATACGCCAACGTCGAAGACGGTTGGACTGGCATCGCCTTCATCGAAACCTGCGTCAAGAGCAGCACCAAGAAAGGTGCCTGGACCGCCATGCCGAAAAAGATCTAACGAAACTCGCGGCGCTGTGCGCCGGTTAGGGGTTATCAGTTATGGGTTATTGGGGAAGAGACCTGTCTTGCTCTTCGTAAACGTGCGTCAATGCGGAATGGAGGAATTGCGCAAGCAACGTAGTCCCGGACTTCAGTCCGTTCTTTCTTCTGCAATGACTTGCGTAAG
>JBILFE010000606.1:0-3011 GCA_044351705.1 Luteolibacter sp.
TCTCACAAAGACTCCATCGATGCCACCCTCGCCACCGTGGTGGACAATTTCGTTCCCGAGCGGATCGACCCGGTGGACCGTGCGGTGCTGCGTCTTGGCACCTTTGAGCTGCTCCATACCGCCACCCCGCCCAAAGTTGTCATCAATGAAGCCATCGAGTTGGCCAGGCGCTTCGGCACCACCGACTCCCACCGCTTCGTCAACGGCGTCCTCGACAAAATCGCCAAACAAGCGTGCGCGGCATCGGGTTGATTGAGCCCGAAAACCCACGCATTCGTTTATTTTCGGCACATGCATACCTTTGGAGAAATGATTACACCAAGGTCTGACTAGCGCATTCTTGTCATTCTGGCAGATTCGCCAGCATGCACTCGCTGGGATTATTCCGCAGGCAATGGCGCGCCTTCTGCCTGGTACTCATCAGCCTGGTGGCGGCGGTGCTGGCGGCGGCGGATAGCGTGACCTCTACCACCCATTTCATCCGCCAAGTGCTGTTACCCAGCGGCGTTGTGTGGGACGCGGCGGTGAGCCAGACTGGCTCCCAAATGTCCATGATGGGAGTTGATACGGGCGCTTGCCGCTTCGAACTCCATGCCGTCGATCATGAGTCATTCGCCTGCAATCTGCTAGCCAGTGCTTATGTCGGAACCTACGTCCCAAAGGCGACGCTGGTGATCCGCTCAGAAGATCCGCATGGCCCGATTGTGAGAACCCGCGCGGACCGACCGTTCCACGTTGACGTCAAGGTCTCCGGTCTGCTTGGCGCCAGCACCGCCCCGACCTCGTTTAAGAGCGTCAAGTTGCTGCGGCGTGTGCAATCCACCGGGGTGGACATCAACCGCAGTTTGGCAACCTTGTTAGCGCAGGCATCGATCACCAAAAACGGGGCTCAAACGCTGGCCTACGCCCTGACTTCCATCCCCGGCACCGACCGGACCAAGGTGCGTGGCGAGGAGCGCTTTTCCGTGTACTCGGTGGCGGACTCTCTGGTGGCGGAAACTCAGCTTGCATCGAGTTCTATCCAGGTTTGGCCGGTGGCGAGCGGATCGCTTGCCGGCATGGCTCAAGGGCCGTTGACTCGTCTCTCCCTGCCGCAAATCACCGTCACCCTCAACGACCTGTACCCCAATTCCACCACCTATGTGCAAGTCTATCATAGCAATCCCACCCTGGGCAGCGTCGGCAAAGTCGTGCCCGGGTCGGCGTTGGTCGTCAATGACGCCGTGCCGCAGAGCCGGGTGCTAACGCTCGATGGTTACGACGCCCTCTTGGATGATGATGGCCGCTGGACCATGGAACTTGTCACCGTGACGCCATTTGGCACCGATCGTCTGGCGTATGTCAGCTTTGATATTGAGTAAGCACCGGCGTTTTTTAGCCTTGCCGCGCTTGCCTGGACTGAGTTAGGGTGCCCCCGTAATGCACCCCCTCCATCACCTCCCCGTCCAAACCAAACGTCCCATTCATCTCTGGGTCTGCTCACTTCTCGCAGGCTTGGTCGCGACCAGTTGCTCGCCGCTGACCGTCAAGCGGGTCGGCATGGTCACCGAGTTGCGCAGCGATAAATTGGCCGAGTACAAGCGCCTTCACGCCGATACCACCCCCGGCGTGCGCGATGTGCTCAACAAATACCACATGCGCAATTTCTCCATCTATCTCCAACAAATCGACGGCAAGTGGTATGAGTTCGGCTATTACGAATACACCGGCAAGAACTTCGAAGCGGATATGGCCGCCATGGCCAAGGAACCGCGCATTATTGAGTGGCTTAAAGTCTGCGATCCCATGCAAAAACCGCTCCCCGGTGCCAAAGGCTGGACCGAAATGAAACGCGCCTATTTCAACCCGTGAGCGATGGACATGGCGTGGCTGGATCTCCTCATCCCGTCACCCAGGCGCCCTTTCCTGTGGGAAAGACACCCTCACAAAAAACAGAATATTGTAACATTCCCCGGGGCATTCGAGTAGTGACTTCATGGAGTCAAATTCCTCGATTACAGGGCGCTCGCGCAGGCAATTTTTAAAATCCACGGCCCTGACAGCAGGTGCGGTCGGATTGCCGTGGTTTATTCCTGCGGCGGCACTCGGTCGTGACGGTGCCGTCGGCGCGAACGAGAAAATCACCCTCGGCGCGATAGGTATCGGTGGGCGGGGCGGCTATGATCTTGGCTGCATGTTGGAAGAGCAGGATGTGCGCTGTGTTGCGGTGTGCGACGTGCGCACGGATCGCCGCGAGGCCGCCAAGCGCAATGTCGATAACAAGTACGGCAACAAAGACTGCGCGATGTACACCGATTTCCGTGAGTTACTGGCACGCCCGGACATTGACGCGGTGCTCATCGCCACCGGGCCTAACTGGCATGCGCTGGCCTCGATCATGGCGGCCAAGGCCGGCAAGGACGTTTATTGCGAAAAACCCTGCACCAAGAATATCGCCGAAAGCCTGACACTGGCGGAAACTTTCCGCCGCACCGGCCGCGTGTTCCAAGGCGGCATGCAGCGGCGCAGCCTGCCCAATTTCGAGTTCGCGGCCGAGTTGGCGCAGCGCGGCAAGCTTGGCAAACTCACCGTGCTGCATGCGCATCCGGGCGGGCTGGGAACCGACACCAGCGGCTGGCCCGCAGCCGAAGCGGACCCCGGCATGACCGTCGCGGACTGGGACATGTATCTCGGGCCTGCGGCTTGGCGGCCGTTCAACAAGGGAATTCTCCACAATGGCGGTGGCTTCGAAAAAGGCGGCGGCCTGGTCGGCGGCGGCTGCCTGGAGTGGGGGTCACATTGCGTCGATCTGTGCCAATGGGCCAATCAAAGTGACGACACCGCCGCCGTCGAATACTGGCCGGAAGGCAACCAACTCTGTGCCCGGTACGCCAGCGGCGTCAAGTTGGTCATGCGCAACGACGGCTGGCTCAACTCGGGCTCCTGCCCGGTGCGTTACGAAGGGGAATCCGGCTGGGTGGAGACCGGCGATAGCGGTGATTTGTTTGCCAGCTCGATGGACTTGATCGGCG
>JBILFE010000265.1:0-5479 GCA_044351705.1 Luteolibacter sp.
AGCGCGCCGCGAAACCCCTCGGCCAGCGCCCGTGAAATGACCGCGTCTTCCACCGGGCGGCCATTTAAAAAAACGAATTGGTGGCGGCGGCCCTTGCGGGCGTGGGCGGCGGGCAGGACAAAGCCCTCCACGCAAATGCCATTGCCGTGAGTGACGGGCAAGGCTATCAACTCCCTGGATAGTTCCGGGCCGAGGAGTTGGCGCACCCGGTCCAGCGTGCGCTCCACCGGTGCCAAATCAAAGACCTCGCGGTCGTCGCGCCGCAGGCGGAAGCGCACCTTGGGTGCCGCCAGCGCATGCATGCGCAATTGGTGTTCCACATGCGCCGCCTCGGTGGATTCCGCACGCATGAACTTGCGCCGCGCCGGCATGTTGAAAAACAACGCCTTCGCTTCAATCACCGTGCCGGGCGCACACCCGGCCTCCCGCACATCTAACAATTTGCCGCCATCCACTGAAATTTCGGTGCCCGCCACCGCCGCGGCTTCGCGCGTGACCATCCGGAACCTCGACACACTGGCGATGCTCGGCACCGCTTCACCGCGAAAGCCCAAGGTCCGGATTGCCGCCAAATCCCCGGCGCAGCGCAACTTGCTCGTCGCGTGCCGCTCCAGTGACAGCAGCGCGTCCTCGCGCGACATGCCACAGCCATCGTCACTCACCCGGATCAATGCCGAGCCGCCCCGATCCACATCCACGCGGATCTCGCCGGCACCGGCATCCAGGCTGTTTTCCACCAGTTCCTTCACCACCGAGGCGGGGCGTTCCACCACCTCCCCGGCCGCCACCTGGCTGGCCAATATCTCTGAAAGCACTCGAATCTTCGGCATCGCCCGGCCAGCTATACGCCATCCCCGCTCATTTCCAACCTCAATCCTTGACAGCACCTCCCTGCCCGAAAAATTTTTGCAGGCCGCGCGATGATTTATCTGATTGTCGGAAGCGGCCGGACTTGCATACTGCGCTCAAGTCAACATCAACCCCCGTGAGCATGACATCCCGCGAGCGCATTCTTGCAGCCATCGAACACCGCGAACCCGATCGTGTCCCCATCGATCTGGGCGCCACACCGTCTTCCGGCATTTCCGCCATTGCCTACGGCCGCCTCAACCGGCACCTCGGCTTCGACCAGAGCCAAACCCGCGTTTATGATGTGGTGCAGCAGTTGGCGCAACCGGAAGAGGCGATTCTACAGCGTTTCAAGATCGATGCGGTGGACCTCGGTCGCACGTTCAACACCCAGCCGGAGGCCTGGCGGCCGGTCACCTTGTTTGACGGCAGCCAGGCCTATTACCCGCAGTGGTTCCAACCCGAGGCCATCGCCAACGGCGGTTGGCGCGCCCTCGCCGCGGATGGCACGGAAATCGCCGTCCAACTCAAGGACATGAATTTCTTCGACCAAACCTGCTTTCCGTGGCTCGAGGATTATCCGGCAGACCTGTCCGGCTTGCCGGCGGCGATGGGCAAGGTGCACTGGGCGGCCATGGCGCACTCGCCGTGGGATCACGCCGCGGAGACCGGGTTTTGGGAGCAATTGCGGGCCAATGCCATCGCCCTGCGCCAACAGTCAGACCGCGCCATCATGCTCATCATCGGCTGCAACCTTTTCGAGTGGGGAACATTCCTGCGCCGCATGGACAACTTCCTCATGGACCTCATCGCCGAACCTGAAAATGTGGTTAGATTTTTGGACGCGCTGATGCAAATCCACTTGGCAACCCTGGAAAAAGCCTGCGCGGCAGTGGGCGATGTGGTGGATATCTGCCGCTTCGGTGACGACCTCGGCACGGATACCGGCCCGTTCATGGCACCCGCCACCTACCGCCAACTTTTCAAGGCGCACCACACGCGGCTGTGCGATTACGTGCACCGCCATTCGGGCATGAAGACATTCCTGCATTCCTGCGGCTCGATCCACGCCTTGTTGCCGGACTTGATCGACGCCGGCTTTGATGTGGTCAATCCCGTGCAAACCGCCTGCCGCGACATGGATCCGGCCCGCTTGAAAAATGAGTTTGGCAAGGACATCACGTTTTGGGGGGGCGGCGCGGACACCCGGGCCATCCTCAACCACGGCTCCCCATCCGATGTCCGGCACGATGTGCTTGCCCGCCTGAAAATCTTCGCCCCCGGCGGCGGCTTTGTTTTCAACACCATTCACAACATCCTGCCCGACGTGCCACCGCCTAACATTGTGGCCATGTTCGATGCCATCGAGGAATACAACTCCGCTGGCTCCTGATCCACCCATCCTTCCAACCCACTCCAATCCCCATGCAACTCCGTCCCACCATCACCCTTGCCACCGCGCTGCTATTGGCCAGTTGCGCGACCGCTCCGACCCAACGCTTCGCCAGCGTCACCGGCCTCAAACCCGAAAAGGAAGCTTGTTACCGCGCGCTGCATGCCAAGCCATGGCCGGTCATCCTTGCCAAAATCACCGAGTGCAACATCCGCAACTATTCCATCTATCGGTCCCAAATCGATGGCAAAACCTACCTTTTTTCTTACTTTGAATACGTCGGCAAGGACTTTGATGCCGACATGAAAAAAATGGCGGCTGATCCTGACACCCGCCGGTGGTGGAAGGAAACCGACCCGTGCCAACTGCCCCTGCCTGCCGCCAAGAAAAAGGGCGGCATCTGGACAGACGCCGAGGAGGTGTTCCACACCGATTGAGCCGCCACCCCATCCATCACCCCCGCTCCTCCCTCCACCCGTGATATTTTTCCGCCGGATCCACATTTTTTTTTGAATGGATGTTTGACAGAGGTGGCAAATTCCGGCTTTCTTCCTCCAGACAACCCAGCGATCCCGCGCACGCATGAACGAAAACGACCAACAACCCCCGGCTCCTAACAAGCAGACATCGAGCGTCCCGCTGAAGAAGGAAACCGTCCGCGTCACTCTCAAGGCCTCAGACGCGCCACCGGCATCGCCGATTGCCACCGTGCCTGGTGCCCCGCCCGTGCGCCCCCCGAGCGCCCCGGTCGCTGGCCCGGCCCCCACCACTGAGGCCCCGCGACCGACCGCGCCTGCGCGGACCATTGCCCTGAAACCCGCCGGAGGCTCAACCACTTCGCCGACGCCGACGATCAAACTTGCGACTTCCAGTGCGCCGTTCGGTGCGCCGACCATCGCCCTGCAGACCGCCACCCAGCCAGCGCCAAGATTGGCCGCCCCCACCCTGCCAAAGGCCACGGTGCAGCTTCAAGCGCCCACCCAACCGATGAGTGTCGCCTCCGCGGCGTCCTCGCAGTTGGCGACTCTCAAGATGGACGAGCCCGAAGAGGAAGTCCCCGGCAGCACCTTGTTGAAGGTGCTTTCCGTTGTCGGTTTCCTCGCGGCTTGCGTCCTGCTCTACTTCCAGTATGACATCAGCAATACCTGGATCAATGCGAGAGACCGCGATCCTGTGATCAAAGGTGATTTCATGCAACTTCTCGAACCCGAACCCAATTCCTGATTTCCAACCCCCAATCTCCCACCACCATGGTCCTTCCCATCATTAACTTTCTAATCGCTGGCGGCGTTCTCTATCTGGCATATATTGCCGGCGCCCTGAGTTGATTTACCGATTCCGTCCGAGAGCCGTCCTGTCAAATTGGCAGGACGGCTCTTGACGTTTGCGGCTTATGCATGCAGAGTGCGGGCATGTCCTTGAAACTAACCGCCGCGAACTTCCAATCCGAAGTCATCAACTCCGCACTGCCCGTCCTCGTGGATTTCTGGGCCGAATGGTGCGGTCCGTGTAAAATGATCGGCCCGGTGCTCGATCAAGTGGCCACCGAACTGGAAGGCCAAGCCGTGGTTGGCAAACTCAACGTGGATGAATCTAACGAACTTGCGGCGAAGTACAACGTCCGCTCCATCCCGTTCTTGCTGTTCTTCAAAAACGGTGAGGTCAAGGACCAAATCGTCGGCGCCAACGTCACCAAGGAACAACTCAAGGCTAAGTTGTTAGCCCTGGCCTGAACCGGCCAATCCAGCCAACCCCGGTGCCCAGCGCCCGCGCAGGTGGATCATGTCGCCAACCCCCGCTTGGCCGGGCGCTGGCCTATTTGTTGGCCGGGGGCTCATTCTTGGGTGCCTCTCCGGCGCTCTTGATTTCCATCTTGGGCACCTCCCCGGCGCTCTTGATTTCAAGCTTGGCGGCAGGTTTTGACGGCGGCTCGGGCGTGACCGGATCGGCGGGTTTTCCACCCGTCGCGGGAACCGGTTCAGCACCGGATGGCGGCTTGGCTTGGCCGGCCTCGGGCTTGTCCCCGTCAACAGGGAGAGCCACAGGGGGCGGCGCCTCGGTGCGGATCGCCTGGTACAGCAAATTGTAATTATGCCGCAACACCGCCGGGTAGGACACGCGCCCGGGCTCCACGATTTTTTCGAGCAGCATCTTGGATGTTAGATCCGCCACCAAGTCCGTGCCGATTTGCACCGCGCGGTCGACGCCGACGAGTTTTTGTCCGACGCCGGTGCCGCTGCGGATGAGATCGGTGGTGATGGAGCGGCCCTGGATGGCGATGGTGGATTGGGCGGATTCCAAATTGCCCTTGGCACTGACAGTGACTTCCAGGACGGCGTGATCGTCCGAGGAGAGCCAGCCGCGGACATGGTCAATGCGGAGCGAAACAAAGATGCCACCATCCGGAGTCGGCGTAATCTCCGGCTTGTAGGTGCGATAAACTGCACCGGACAGCGGGTACTCGGCGACTTGGTTGCCACGCTTGGTCCAACCGCCCAGACTGGAACCAAATGCCTGCTGGTCAATGGACACCCCCGCAGAAACAAACGGTGCGGTGGCTAGCATCGCGATGACCGATAAGCTTAGGAATTTCATGGTGGATCGAAGCTGCACCCAGCAAGTGATACGGAGGGTTGGTGGTTTTTGTTCACTGAAATTCGGGCGGCAGAGGGCACTGGCCGGCCAAGCAAACGCCCCCGGACGACGATGGCTGCGTGGAGTTGGGCGTGCCGGAAGCAGCCGGTTGCTCCCATGTGCCAGTGCATGTTGAACGTCCCAAGTGCCAATGTCGAGAATGAGTTTTACGGCCGAGCCGACATACCAGGGTGATTGGCTTAATCAGCCTCTACTCAAGGAACCGCAAAGCTTTTCCAGTTTCAGCTCAACATCGGTGCGCATCAGTGCGGAATATTGTCACGTTAGCGCGCTTATGAATCCACTGCACCTTTGCTTGACGCTGGATGCTGCCCACTCAAAGCCTTGAATTTCAGAACCCTACCCCACCGTTCTCACTGCCAACTGACGGGCCGTGAACAGGCTGGCTTGGGCATCTTCCCGCAATGCCCGCGCGCCGCTCGTTCGCTTCGGCCCGAAATGCTCGCGATAGGCCTCAAACACCCCGTCCACATAGGATTTCGTGCCCAGCACCAAGCCGTCGGTGAAATACCGCACCCGGCAGCGCAACAAGGCGGCGCGACCCAATTTCCCCTGCCGTTGTTTCTCTGCGGCGGCCTCTTC
>JBILFE010000266.1:0-5466 GCA_044351705.1 Luteolibacter sp.
GATGCCGTCTATGACATCTGGGCCGGGATCCCGCCACTCGGCAACAACCGGCTCACCCCGCCATCCGGTGGCTGCGAACCGGGCTGTGGTTGCAACCCGTTCCTGTCTGAGCAAGCCTTGAAAGCGGTTAGAAAACTGCTAACCACGGCCACCGCCGGAGGCTATTCGCCGCGCAAGGCGATGGAAACGGGCGAACGTGCGGTAAAATCCATCTTCATCCATCAATTCATGGACCCGGACACCTTTGATCTCGCCCGTGCCCGCAAATGCTGCCAGGTTTATCCGCAACCGGACGGGCGCCTGATGCCGGCCTGTGTCTTTAACAACCTGCGACGGGGACGATCATGAACAAGAAGCCACGACCCATGAGCCTGATCTGGCTGGCCATCCTTGGCGCCGGAATCCTGCCGGTGTTGATCTATCAGCTTGTGGCTTTTAATGGATGCGGTTCGGCTGCCGCCAAGTGCGCGGCACTGACCACCCGCGAGATGAGCCACGCCGAACAATGGCTGGCCATTACCGCCGGTTTTGTCATCAAGCCGGTTTACATGTTGCTGGCATTCATCTGGATTGTCTGGTTGTGGCGGCGCCGCGAGCCGGATCTAGCAGCCTTACGTCGCGGCCTCATCGTCTTCTGGTTGGGTGAAAATGCCTGCACGCTGAACTATCTGTGCTTTGGCGGACGCTCGGATTTCTGGGAGTATCTCCACAACTTCGGCATGGCCGTGGGCTTTGCCTTCATCGCCTGGGCCGTGCTGGACGGACTGGACCGGCGCTTGATCAAGCTCAGCCCGCCCCATGAGCGTTGTGCGGCAATGAACCTGTGCAAGACTTGCATCAAATACGCCGACGTGCCATGCAAACTCCAGCGGGTCTTCAAGATGCTGCTTCCGGCCACCCTGGTCATCGCCGTCATTCCACTTACTGCCGGGATCAAGATGGTTGCATACAACGCCGTGGTACTGGGGACCACCGAACACTACGCGCTCATGGCCAGCTCGCAAGGGTTTGAGAACTACTATTGTCCTGCCATGGCCATGCTTTTCATCACCGCTTCGTGGCTGGTCATGTTGCTCAAGCAAGACGACCCCGTGCCGCTCGCCAAGGTGTTGTTTGCCGCCGCGCTCGGGCCGCTGGGGTTTGGTTTCATGCGCCTGTTTTTGTCCGGCGCGTTCGCTGACAACCTGCTGTGGTACGTGGTCTGGGAGGAAGTGACGGAATTGTTGTTTGTGGTTGCCGTCGGTTATGTCCTGTGGATTTATCGACATTCCTTGATGGCAAAACCGGCTCCCCCAGCGGGTGGAGAATCAAACCACTGAAAGCACTGATAACCACTGAAAGCACTGAAAATATAGTATATGTACTCTTTGAAATCAGTGTTCTCAGTGGTCCTCAGTGCCATCAGTGGTTTGATTTATCTGACTAACCATTTGTAGCCCGATTTACCACCCCCGCACCATGCTATCCCTCGACACCCATAACCTCGGCAAGAAACTGCGCTTCGCGCGCAATTTCCTTGGCCGGCGCATGGTGCATGTGAACCTGCAAATCTTGTATAACTGCAATTTCCGCTGCGGCATCTGTGACTTCTGGAAGGATGCCTATCGGGACAAAGGCCGACTCTCGGCAGCCGAAGCCGAAATCGTTTCCAATAAAATCAACACCATCGGTCCCCAGATCATCTCGATCGGTGGCGGCGAGCCGATGCTGCATCCGGAATTGGTGCCGATCATCCGCGCCCTGAGCCGGCACCATTTCCCCGTGATGATCACCAACGGGTCGTTGGTCACCGAGGCGCTGGCCCGCCAACTCTGGCAGGCCGGAATGGTCGAGATCAGCGTGTCCATCGATTACGCCGATCCGCAACAACACGACGCCCAGCGCGGCAAACCGGGCGCGTTCGCGCAGGGCCTGGCAGCCTTGAAAATCCTGCACGCGACCCGCACGCGCCCCGAGCAAAGGGTCAACATGATTTCCGTCATTGTGGAAGACAACCTTGACCATGTCGAACCACTCATTGAGCTGAGCCGGGACATGGGCATCACCTATCTGGTCACCCTTTACAGCCACAGCCGCGGCAGCAAACCCTCGCGCGAGCCAACGAGCGATCTCAGCCGTAGGTTGTTAGATCTAAAACGACGCCACCGCAACTTTGTCGCCCTGCGCGGGTACCTGGAGAAATTTTCGATGGCCGTTAACCGGGCCGATCCCGGCCGCTGTCACGCCGGCCACAACCTCTGCAACATCGATTGCCGGGGCGAGGTGTCGTTTTGCATCGATCAGTTAGACAAGACGGCCGGCAACATTCTAGCAGACGAGATGGATGACATCGAAAGCCGCTTGCTGGCGAGCCATCGAGCGAATGATTGCCGCGAGTGCTGGACGAGTTGCCGCGGCTCGATCGAATCCGTCCTCTATGGCCGCCAGCGGCTGCTCAACGTGTGGGATTACTATCAAATGACCCGCCCGGTGCCATTGCGCGGGAGGTTTTAGCCCGCGCAATGAGCCATCCCTCGTGCATGATGGAGAGCGGATTGGCCAGAATCCTGGCAAAGCCAAGGGCACAGGCGGAATGGCATTGGGTGCCGCAGTCCGGCTGCGGGCCGAACTGATCGCAACCGGTCCGGCGGATCCGATTCAAGTCCGGCTCTTCTAACAAATTTGCCGCGTGATGGCCCCTCTCAAGACATGGATAGAACACCTCGCCGGTGGGACCCACCACCAGCATGGTGAACGGGCGGCAACTGAATTTTTTCAAATCCCGCAGATACTCCAAATAGTCCACCGTGCCCTGGATGTTGGCCCCCCGTTTCTTTTCGGCGATCAGGAAGTTGAAAAAACTGCGGTATTGCGGGTTGTTTTCGAGTGCGTGATGGGCCTTGACGCCGACCAATTGCGGGCACACCGCCATGCGGAAACCCCGTTCCCGCGCATACTGATAGACATCGCGCAAATCCGCGAGGTTGTCCGGTGTGGCCACACTGGAGATGACCATTTGGTAATTGCGCCGGGGATGACTCGCCGCACGCTCGATATTATCCAGGATGCGCTGATGGGCGCCGGCACGGCCATACTCTGTGTCCGCCTTGGCGGAATCCAGGGTCTGCAAACTGACCACCAATTCGGTGACGGAACGGGCCACGGCGGGCAATGCCTCGTCGAGGTGGTAGCCATTGGTGGTCAGGATCACGCCACGGAATCGCAACGCGGGCAATCGGCGCAGGATTTCGGCATATTCCGGGTGCTGCAACGGTTCGCCGCCGGTGATGACCAGATACTCGCAGTGCCGGCGGATGATCCTGAACAAATCCAACACCCGCTCAGCCGACAGCACCGGGGACCGCAGGCGGTAATACGGCGTGCCCGATCCATCGCTGCAATACGGACAGCGGAAGTCGCAGGCATAGGTCAAATAGTAGACGCTAAGAATGGGCCGCCAGCTTGTGGCATGCGGTCGGAGCAAATGTGAGAAATAGTTCCAAGCGGGCGAATTCACGGCAGAACGAATAGCCGAATATCGCCGACAGAGCAATCCGTATCCCGGCCTTGAACGGCCACAACCTGACAGTCAATCCAGAGCGGGCGTATTTCCTGATTGACGTCCGGTTGCCGGTCATTACGCTGCGGCAGTGAATGTGAGCCCAAACCAATGCTTGCTTGCCGCGCCTGCGGCGAGAACGCCGCATTCCGCACAGGACCAAACATATGAAGATAGGAATCGACAGCTATTGTTTTCATCGTTATTTCGGGGAAGTCTATGACAACCAGCAAGACCCGGGAAAGAGACTCACCTATGAGGACTTCCTGAGGCGTGCCGTGGAGTTGAAAGTGGACGGGGTCTCACTGGAAACCTGCTTTTTCGATAGTCTCGACGAAGACTATCTAAAAAGCCTCAAGGGCATCATGGATCAGGGCAACCTGGAATGCATTGTGGCGTGGGGCCATCCGGCAGGGCTGGAAGGCGGAGAGAACGTCGCGGCCGTGGCGGATATGGAAGCGCATTTCAGAACCTGCGAAATCCTCGGCACCGATGTGCTGCGCATGGTCGGATCGCATTACGGACTGCGCAACACGCCCCATCGTCCGCAGATGGAACGGCTCATCAAACTCATGCGGGAGTCCGTCAAGCGCGCGGAAGACCGCGGCATCAAGCTGGCGATGGAAAATCATTTTGATTTCACCTGTGACGAAATGTTGGAAATGTTTGAGACGATCGACTCCCCCTGCTTCGGCATGACGCTGGATACCGGCAACGCGCTGCGATATGGAGACGATCCGGTCCAGGCCGCAAAAAAACTCTCGAAATACCTCTACGCGCTGCACTTCAAGGATGTCGCGCCGTTGCCGGGTGGCAACCCCGATGACTGGTTCTACTATGCATGCACCGCCATTGGCGACGGTGTGATCGATGTACCGGCGTTGTGCCAAACCTTGGATGAAGCGGGGTATGACGGGATTTATGCCGTCGAGTTCGATTATCTCCATCCCATGCATGAGAATGAAGAAGTCGCGCTAACAAGAAGCATCGACTACATGAAAAAAATCAAAGCGGGGATGGTGCGATGAGAACGATGAACGTGGCCATCATTGGCGGGCAATTCATGGGTAAAGCCCACAGCAACGCGTGGAAAAACGCGCCGCATTTCTTTGATCTCAACATCCACCCGGTGATGAAGGTGGCGTGCGACATTCAGGAAGAGCCGCTGAAAAAATTCGCCGCCAAATGGGGGTGGCAGGAAACGGAAACCGACTGGAGGAAAGTCATCGCGCGGGAAGACATCGACATTGTCGACATTGCGACGCCGCCGGGAGTGCACAGGGACATCGCGGTGGCTGCGGCCCGGGCCGGCAAGCATGTTTTCTGTGAGAAGCCCATCGCGCTCAACACCGCCGAGGCTCAGGAGATGTGCGACGCCGCCGAAGCAGCCGGCATTGATCACTACTTGAACCATGAGTATCGCCGCTGCCCGGCCGTGGCATTGGCCAAGCGATTGATCGATGAAGGAAAAATCGGCCGCATCTTCCACTGGCGCGGCACCTACCTGCAGGACTGGCTGTGTGATCCGAATTTCCCGTTGACCTGGCATCTGCGCAAGGAGACGGCCGGCTCGGGCGCGCAGGCCGGGATCAATTCCCACAGTGTGGATCTTGCCAGGTTTTTGGTTGGGGAGATCAAGAGCGTGGTGGCCATGCAAACCACCTTCGTCAAGGAACGACCGTTGCCTGGCGCAGTCGCCGGCACCTTCAAAGCCGGCAGCAGCGGCGGCGGTCAAACCGGACCGGTCACCGTGGAGGACGCGATCGCCATGGTCGTTGAGTTTGAAAACGGCGCCATGGGCTCGTTCGAGGCCAGCACCTTCGCGCCCGGCCGGAAAAATTACAACTATTTTGAAATCTATGGTGACAAGGGCAGTTTGTTGTTTGATCTGGAACGCATGAACGAGCTGGAGTTTTTCTCGAAGGAGG
>JBILFE010000267.1:0-5461 GCA_044351705.1 Luteolibacter sp.
GTCATCACTGGCAGTGACGATGAGCTTGCTGTCGGGGCTGAATTTCGCACTTCTCAAATATCCATGCTGCATCGGCTCTCCCACGGGTATGCCTGTGGTCGCATCCCAGAGCCGAGCGGCATCGCCAAGACTGACGGTAACGATACACCTGGCGTCTGGACTGAAACTCGCGCTAACCACACGTTCCCTATGCGGCATCAGCTCGCCCACGGGTTTGCCGGTGGCCACCTCCCAGAGCCGCGCGGTCTCGTCATCACTGACGGTAACGACGAGCCTGCCGTCGGGACTGAAAATCGCGTTGTTCACCCAATTCTGATGTAGCATCGGTTCGCCCGCAGGTTTACCGGTTGCCGAGTCCCAGAGCCGCGCGGTCTTGTAACCGGCAGTAACGACGCGCCTGCCGTCGGGACTGAAACTCGCGCCATACACACTAGATTCATGCCGTATCAGTTCCTCCACGGGTCTGCCGGTGGCTACATCCCAGACCCGCGCGGTGTTGCATGAACTCATTGTGACGACGCGCCTGCCGTCGGGACTGAAGCTCGCGTTGTTAACATCGTTCTCATGTCGCATTGGCTTGCCCACGGGTTTGCCGGTGACCGCGTCCCAGAGCCGCGCGGTCTTGTCCCGACTGGCGGTGACCACGCATTTGCCGTCGGGACTGAAACTCGCGCTCCGTACGTTATCCTCATGTCGCATCGGCTCCCCCACGGGCTTGCTGGTTGCCGCGTCCCAGACTCGCGCGGTATAGTCACGGCTTGCGGTAACTATGCGCCTGCCGTCGGGACTGAAACTCGCGTTGTTAACTTCGTTCTCATGCCGCATCGGCTCGCCGACGGGTTTGCCGGTGGCCACGTCCCAGAGCCGTGCGGTCTTGTCAAAACAGGCGGTGACAACGCGCGTGCCGTCAGGACTGAAAATCGCGCTCCACACACTTTCCCTATGCCGCATCGGTTCGCACACGGTGTTGCCGGTTGCCGCATCCCAGAGCCGTGCGGTGTGGTCAACGCTGGCGGTGACGACGCGCCTGCAATCGGGACTGAAACTCGCTTCATACACATCAGCTTCATGCCGCATCGGCTCGCCCACGGGTTTGCCGGTGGCCGCGTCCCAGAGCCTTGCGCTGCGGCCACTGGCGGTGACAACGAGCTTGCCATCGGGACTGAAGCTCGCTCGCGCCACAAATTGCTCATGCCGCATCGGCTCTCTCACGGGTTTACCGGTGGCCGCGTCCCAGAGCTGTGCGATGCTGCCACTGGCGGTGACAACGAGCTTGCCATCGGGACTGAAACTCGCGCGATACACATCAGCTTTATGCAGCATCGGCTCGCTCACGGGTTTGCCGGTGGTTGCGTACCAGAGCCGCGCGGTCTTGTCCTCGCTGGCGGTGACAACGAGCTTGCCATCGGGACTGAAACTCGCGCTTCGCACACTATCCTCATGCAGCATTGGCTTACCAAGAGCGGTGGCATCAGCGGGAGGCATGTTTAAGACACGCTGGACGGCATCATCGTGGAGGATGGCGAGTTGTTTCTCCGGCCGCAAGTGGGTGTTGTAGCGCAGGGCCTCCGCGAGGTGCGCAAAGCCGGTGCGTGGGTCTTTGCCCGTGGCGAAAACATCACGGGCGGTGCCGTAAGCTTTCCGGGCCGCTTCGACAATTTGGTCTTGGGCCTGCGACTCGGCGGCGGTGGCTTGTGTGGCGGCATCCAATGCCTTTTGTTCATCTGCCTTTGACTTTACCGCCGCCGCATCCGCGCGCTGGGATTGCTGCCAGGCCAGCACCCCGCCGATCACCGCCAGCACCGCCAAGAGCAGCAACACCGCGCTGGCCAGTTGATAGAGTCGGAGCCGTTGCTTGCGGCGTTCCTCGTGGCAGGTGGTGGAGCGGGTGATGTAGTCGTGTTGTTCGGCGCTCAGTTCGGCCTGCCATTGTTTTTGCAGTTCCTGGGCGTCGGCGAGTGGTTTGCCTTCGGGTAACAGATAGTCCCGGTGCTTGTTTTCGGCTTTCCAGCGCAGCAGCGAAGCGTCCATTCTGGCGCGGGTGCGGAGGAAATCACGGTTGGTCTCGATCCATTCCCGCGCCTTTGGCCAAACGCGTAACAAGGCTTCGTGGGCGACGAAGACTTCGCCGCGGTCGGAGGTGAGCAGGCGGGCGTTGGTCAGGGCATCGACGAGTTGTTTGCGGGCAGGCGTGCCGGTGACGGCGTCGAGCGCGACGCGGCGGCGGACGGGTTGGGCGTCGTCGGTTTCGTTGATGGTGACCAGGGCGTTGAAGACGGCGGCGAACTCGGCGCGCACGGCGGCGGGCAGGGCCTGATAGATAGTTTCGGCGTGGTGGCCGATGGCACCCTCGACGCCACCGAGGGCCTCGTATTGGGCGAAGGTGAGCTTGCCGTCGGGGGCACGGTTTTCCCAGAGTTGGGTGAGGGCGAACTCGACGAGTGGCAGGGCCTCCGGGTTGTTGCCGATGTCTATCAGGATGCGCTGGTCGAGCGTTTCACCGGTGGTGCTATTTTCCTCGAAGTGCAGTCCGGCGAGTTGGGCGGGGCGGCCGATGATTCGGGAGAGGCCGGCCTGGCCGGGTGCGACGAGATCGATCTGACCGGCGGGCGGTTTCATGGCCATCAGCGCCGACACTTGCTGGCAACGGCCGTAGAAATCGCTGCGGACGGTGGCGAGGACGCTGACGCGGGTGCATTCGGCCAGCGCCTTGAGGGCTTCTGCAAAGGCCTGGATGTCGGTGTCGGCAAATGCCGCGTGGGTAAATACTTCCTCGAACTGATCCACTAACAGCACGAGGTGAGTGGCCGTGCGGTCGGTCGAAATGCGTTGCAGTGCCCGGCGGACTTGTTGTGCGGCCTGCTTCGGGGCGCTGGCAAAGTCCGCCGCCAGTTCCTGCAGGATCCCGTCGTCCTCGCGCAGTTCGGGGATCGCGTCCTTGGCGAGCAGCGCCTGCGCCAGTCCGGGCAGCAAACCTGCGGCGCATTCCCCCGGGGTCAGCACGGCGCGGCGCCAGGAAATGCCTTCGTCGTCGCCGCTTTCTAGCAACTCCGGAATCACCCCGGCCCGCACCAAGGACGACTTGCCCGAGCCGCTGCCGCCAACGAGCAGCACGAAGGCGCAACCGCTGCGTTGCTGTTGCTGGAGCGCCTCCATGACGGTGCCGGTTTCCTGTTCCCGGCCGAAAAAGATCGGCGCGTGCTGGAGATCGAAGGCACGCAGGCCGAGGTAGGGTTCGTCTTCCCATTGTTGGTCCACTGGCACGCCGGCCTCCGCCGCCATTTCATCGAGCAAGGCCCGCAGGTGCTGGCGCAGCCGCACGGCAAAGGTCGATGGCTGGGGAAACGTGTGATAGGCGCGCAGGTTGGTCCCGGTTTCCGGGTCGTGGAATTCCTCCCGGATGAACGCATCTAACAACTCGCGTTGTCGCACCATTTCACTCAGCGCGGAAGTGTCCTTGCCGCGCTGCGCCTCGATGAAGCCATCCTGGTCCTGGCGCACGTAAGCAAAGATCTGCGGGCGGGTATGGCCCGATTGCTCGTAGGCCGTGAGCATGAGATCGAACTCGCGCTCCGTGCCCGAGCGATAAGCAGTGCCGTCGTCTTTGTGAAACCCTGCCCCAAGCGGCGATCCAAGCCGCGACCAGAGTACGAACACCGCCACATCAATCCCGTAGGACTCCGCCAGGATCACCTTCTCGATGCCATCCTGGAACGTCATCGTCGCGGTCAGCGGCAACTCCTCCCACAGCACGGTTTCGAGCGTCAGCCGCCCGGCGTAGCGTTTGCGCAGTCCCTCGACCACGCGCTTGGCGCGTTCCCGTTCCTCGGCCACATCGCCGGGGGAGGAAATGAAAATGCGGATGGTTTTCATGGGGTTTCCAGCAGTTTCTTGAGGGTGTCATGTGTAACGAGATCGAGGTCGCGTTCGCGTTCGAGAAAGGGTCGGACGTCCGTCCGGGCACGCTCCCAGTCCACGGTGGCAAGCCGTTGCAGCAGTTCGTTCCGCCAGTTTTCATCAACCAGAACCGGTCCCGTCCAGCCGGTTTGCTTCAATGCGGCATTGAGCAGCGCCAGGTTGGGCGCAGGCCAACGGCGGTCGGCCAGATACCAGGCCAGGTCGTAGAGATCGCGCCCCTTGGTCCACTTTCGGCTCATGACGGCGTGCAGCTTGCCGGCCAGGAGCGATGCCTTGTCGTAGTGGCAGAGGTTGAGCGTGGCGTGACGGCGGACGATGGAGGTCGTCACGACCGCGCCGGGCGGTGGGCGGGTATCGAGTTCCAACTTGATGGACAGCACCTGGGACGCATGCGGCGAGAGGCCGATCTCATGCGGCAGTCCCGGGAAGCGCAGCCAGGCCGACATCACCGTCTTCCGGTCGTTGACGGTCACCTCGGTCCGATAGTTCTCGCTCGCCAGCGCCCGCTTGATCGCTTCCAGGGACGGCGCGAACGCCGGGTCGTCTCCTTCCCGGATCAGCGAGAAGTCGAGGTCTTCGGAAAAGCGCGGGATGGAAAAGAGAAACCGCAGGGCTGTCCCGCCGACAAAGGCCCAGCGCATGAACGCGCCTGCGTCCTGAAGTGCTTCCAGGGCACGGGCCTGCAGGTACTCGCGGGCCAGGCAGTTGCGGGCCTGCGGGGTCGGGCCGCTTTCGACGAGTTGGCGCAGGTAGTCTTTCATAGCGGATGGCCCTCCTCTTCGGCGAGCAAGGTCTGGATGAGTTTGGCTGCCCGCAGGAGTTTGGGCTTGCCGCTGCGCCGGGCCAGTTCATCGAGCGTCGGCAACTGGAACGCCGCCGGGTTTTGCAGGCGGAGTTCCCGCAGGAAATCCTCATCATCCGCACCGGGAGTCAGATGCACCAGATCGAGCAATGCCTTTTCCGGCGAGGCCACAAAGGCGGACTGGCGGGGCGCGACCTCGATCTTCGCATAGCCGAAACGCAACGCTTCCGCCAGATGGCAGAACTGGAACCTGCCGAGCGGTGTCTCCGCCATGCCGGGCCGCCCCGCTCCCACGCTAGTGACAACGGGGACATGTTCCGGAATGACCCCATGCCATTCCAGCGCGGACTGCAGGCTCACGTAGGTGCCGCGTCGCAGGCGATTGGCCACCAGGAACGGGTGCGGTTCGACCTTGCGCCACGGTGGTGCCAAGGCATAGAGCCCCCGGCGAAACTGGAGCAATCGGCCCGCCTTCACCCAGCGCGACAATTGCAGCCGCAAAGACCGGTCATTCGCACGCCCGGACAGCAAAAGCCCGGACGAAAACACCGGCTCATCGGCTACCATTGTCTGTAAATTGTCAAATTTCATCGCGGCAAGTTGGCATGAATGATGACTAAACGCAACGTTTTATCCGTCCAGCAGCGCCTCGATCTTCTTCATGTCCGGGTGGTCGCGGTCGGCTTCGCGGAGGGTTTTGAAATCGTCGCGGAGTTCATGGTTGAGCATCGGGTTGGGCTG
>JBILFE010000268.1:0-5459 GCA_044351705.1 Luteolibacter sp.
CGCTGCCACTGGCGATGCGGCGGCAAACCAGCACCCGCAGCGCGGCAACCGCGGATGATTGCCTGGTGATTTTGAGTCCGCACAATGAGACGATTCGCCAGGAAGTGGGCGAGGCGTTTGCCAGTTATTGGAAACAACACAGCGGGCGCAGCGTCTATCTGGATTGGCGCACTCCCGGCGGCACTTCCGAAATCCGCATGGTGCTCGACGCCGGCTTCAAAGCCGCACGCGAAACCGGTCGCGCCGGCATCGGCGTGGATGTGTTGTTTGGAGGCGGCGAACCGGATTTCTCAGGCCAGGCAAAGGCCGGACGCCTGGTTGAGCTGGAGGTCTTCAAAATCCATCCGGAGTGGTTTGGTTGCGGCGGGCCGGTCATGGAGTCATTCACCGGCGAGCGCTTCTATCCACCCGATCACGTCTGGGTTGGCACCTGCCTGGCGCAATTCGGAATTTGCTACAACCCGGAGGTTATCGCCCGCCTGCACATCCCCTCCCCCACCACCTGGAATGATTTGGGCGATCCCCGTTATGTTGGCACCATTGCCTTGGCCGACCCAACAAAAAGCGGCTCGGTCGCGCGTTCTTTTGAATTGCTCGTCCAGGACCAAATGCAACGCGCCCTAGCAGAATCACCGACCGACCGCGACGCCGCGCTGGCCGCCGGTTGGTCTAACGGCCTGCGGCTCATCCAGCGCCTGGCTGCCAATGCGCGCTACTTCACCGACAGCTCTTCCAAGATCCCCCAAGACGTCGGGCAAGGCAATGCCGCGGCCGGCATGTGCATCGATTTTTACGGGCGCTCGTATGCCGCCGACCTGATGACGCGCGATGGCCGGCCGCGCGTGATTTGGACAGCCCCCCACGGAGGCACCACCCTCAGCGCGGATCCGGTGGGCGTGCTCAAGGGCGCGCCTCACGCCGGGCTGGCGCAGGCATTTGTTGGGTTCTGCCTGAGTCCGCAGGGGCAGACGCTGTGGTTTGGCAAACCCGGCACCCCGGGAGGCCCCCGCGACCGCGCATTGCACCGCATGCCAATCCGCAAGGATGCCTATACAGCGGCCAATCTGGCGAACTCAACGCTGCCGGACCTCAACCCATACACCGACAGCGGCAACTTCACCTATCAGCGCGAGCTGACCGGAGCCGCCTTCAACACCTTGCGCCAGCTTGTCAGAATCATGTGTATTGATTCCCATGAGGAGATGAAGGCGGCGTGGCGGGCGATCATTGCCGCAGGAATGCCCGCCGCCGCACTGGCAGTGTTTTCCGATGTTTCGATCGTCCCGTACACCGCTAGCGGCAAAGGTGACCCCGGGCTGGATAGCGGCAATCCGCTGCGCGCGGAAGAACGCGCCGCGCAACTCGGCGCCTGGTTCCGTGCCAACTACCGCAAGGCCGAGGCGATGGCCGAGGCGGGTTATTAGTTATTAGTTATTAGTTATTAGTTATCAGTTATCAGTTATCAGTTATCAGTTATCAGTTAAGAATTTAGTGCCATGCCTCACACAGACACAAGACAACAAGACACAAGATGCAAGACCAGGAAGCTGGGGCCGCTGGCACTCTCTGGTTGCGACTCCAGCCATGCTTGCTCTTTTCTTGCGTCTTGTGTCTTTCTCCCATGAACCGCGGCACCGCCATTTTTCTAACAATCATAACCAGCCTGCTGCTGGCGGTGTTTTTCATGTATCCGGCCGGGATGGTGGTGAAGCAGGCGTTTGCAGGCAGCCGTCCCGATGGATCCACCTATTTCACGTTGGACTTCATCGTCGCGGTCATCCGCAATCCGATCTATCGGGAAGGCCTGTGGAATGCCTTGGTGCTAGGGATTTTCAGCACCCTTGCCACCCTGCTCATCGCCATGCCGCTGGCACTGGTCGGGCAGCGCTATGATTTTTTCGGAAAGAAACTCTTGGGAGCGCTGGTGCTGGCACCGATGATCCTGCCACCGTTTGTCGGAGCGGTGGGCATCAAGCAAATGCTCGGCATCAACGGCGCACTCAACGCGCTGCTCATCCGCAGCGGCCTGATGGATGCGGGCAGCCCGTGCGACTGGCTGGCCAATGGACGCTTTGCCGGCATCATCGTGCTCAACGCGCTGCATCTCTATCCGATATTATACATGAACATCGCCGCCGCTCTGGCCAACCTCGACCCGGCGATGGAGCAGGCGGCGGAAAACCTCGGTTGCCCGCCGTGGAAACGGTTTCTCAGGATCACGCTGCCGCTGGCCATGCCCGGGGTATTTGCCGGCGCCTCCATCGTGTTCATCTGGGCGTTTACCGAACTGGGCGTGCCGCTGGTTTTCGATTACGCGCGGGTGGCGCCAGTCCAGATTTTCGACGGCATCAAGGGGCTCGATAAGAACCCGATCCCTTATGCACTAACGGCCATACTGCTGCTGGTGGCAACCGCCGTGTTTGCCTTGTCAAAATGGTGCATGGGCGGTTCCCGCCAAGGATGCGCCCCGCGCCCGCAGGGGCGCGCCACCGCGCTTCGCTGCGGACCATGGCGTTCCGCCGCCTGCGCCTTATTGTTTCTCGGGGTGTTCGTCATTGCCGCCGTGCCGCACCTGAGTGTGCTGTTGCTGTCGGTGGCTGGCCGCTGGTACGGCACCGTCATCCCCGATGAACTCACCCTGCGTCATTACCTCGAAGCCCTCGGCAACGGACTGGTCGTGCCGTCGATCCAAAACAGTCTGCTCTATGCCGGCTGCGCCACTTTGTTAGCTCTGGCCATCGGTCTGGCGGTGGCCTGGGTGGTGGTGCGCTCGGATCTCAAATGCCGCGGGTTGCTCGATGCCTTGGTCATGCTGCCGCTAGCCGTCCCCGGCCTGGTGATGGCCTTTGGCTACCTCGCCCTTTCGCAGGAAGGCAAGGTGTTTCATTTTCTGGTCGGGGGCGGCGGCAGTCCCTTCATGTTGCTCGTCATTGCATACGCCATCCGCCGACTGCCCTACATCGTCCGCTCTGCGGTGGCCGGCCTCCAGCAAAGCAACCCGGCACTCGAAGAGGCGGCCCAATCGCTCGGTGCCACCCCGGCCCGGACATTGTGGCGCATTGCGCTGCCCCTTATCAGCGCAAACATCTGCGCCGGTTGCATCCTCGCCTTCGCCTTTGCCATGTTGGAGGTGAGCGACAGCCTCATTCTCGCCCAGCAAACCCAACATTTCCCGATCACCAAAGCCATCTATAGCCTGTTGAGCACCCTCGGTAATGGCACCGAGCTGGCCGCTGCGCTCGGCGTCTGGGCGATGGCTTTCCTAACAATATCAATCATGGGTGCCACCATCCTCGCGGGCAAGCGCGGCGGGTTATTCAGGGTTTGATCGGGTGAGGTGCAGCGTCACCTCGAGCCCGGCGGGCAGCGTCACCACGCGCGCGTCGGCCGCAGCCCCGGGTTCCACCTTAACATCGCCCGTTACAATCGTTAGATCCCGCAAGCCGGGGCAGCGCAACGCCAGCGCTTGGGCGGTAGCGGAGCGCAGCGTGACGGTCACCGCACCGGGTTGCCATGCCAATTTGCGCACCTCGAGCTGGCCGCGGCACAGCACGCCGGTCACCTGGCCGGTTGGCCATGCCTTGGGCAGGGCCGGCAGCAGCTCGAGCAGGCCGGGATCCGCCTGGACTAACATCTGCAGCACGAGGCGCGGCAGTCCGCCGGCCAGATCGATGTTGAAAATGCTGCGCACGTTATGGGTGGTGACCAGTGATTCGGCGAACCAGAAATTGTTAGCCAGCCAATCCACGGTTTCATAGGCTGCTTCCGTTTGGCGCAGGCTGGCAGCCGCCCAGCCGAGTTGGCACAACCCGAAGGCCATGATCCCACCATTCTCGGCGCGGCGGAAGCGCATGCGTTTCTCGATAGCCACCTTGAACGCCTCCCGCAAGGCTGGATTGGCAGCGATGTCAGCCGGCAAGCCGGCGTAGAGTTCGTAAAGATGCGACGCGTGGCGATGGGCATAGTTGTCCTTGAGCATCGGCGTGTTCCATTCCGCCACCGCACCGTCGGCATTGATCGGATAGTCGGGTATCTTGGCGAGCATGGCTTTCCACCTTGTCACGTTGTCGGCCTCGATGCCGAGTTGGGTGCAGACAGTCACGAGGTTGGACAACAACTCCCTGGCTGCCGCAAGATCCATGGTGGCATTGAGCGCGGACTGCGAGTGGGTGTTAGAGGCCTCGTTTTCCGGCGAATACGACGGATTGAACATCCACTTGCCATCCGGCCCGGCGTAAAGGAAATCCTCGTAGAACGCCGCCGATTCCTTCATCCACGGCAACGCATGCCGGAGCAGAAACTCCTTGTCGCCGGTGGTCAGCCAGTAGTCATAGAAAAACTGTGCGTTCCAAGCGGCCCCGGCCGTCCAGAATGTCATCGGAAATGCCCGGACCCAGCGGTTGTTGAGGCCGTGGGTGCTGGTCCGGTACGGGATGTGAATGCCGCGCGCCAAACAGGCGCTGGGCGTTGTCGCGATAGTCAGGAAGTTGGGCTTCCAGATAGTGAACGAGCCGCCCCTTGCAGGCTGCCCTGCCAGCGCCGCGTGAAAGACGTCCGCAAAGTCAGCCAGCCACCGCCCTCGGTGGCCTCGGCATTCACGCTCACCTCCTTGATGGCATCCGGCCCGGGCGGGGGAGCGGCGCCATCCACCTGCGGATCATGCAGAATGAGGTTGAGGTCGCAGTCGACGCCATTTTCAGCGGTCAGTGCCAGCACCACGACGTTATCCGGACGCGAGACAAACAACCGTCTAACATGAATACCGGCGTCATCCTGCCAGCGTGTCGCCGTCACTCCGCTGGTAAAGTCGGTGCTGCGCAGGTAATCCCGTGCCGTGCCGCGCGGCGGCATTTTAACCTGCAATGAGCAGGCCGGCACAAACGGATCGGTCCAGGTATCGCCATTCTTGCCCTCTTGTTTGCCGTAGTCGAAAATGCGGTCGGCGGCCTGTTG
The DNA here is from genome assembly GCA_044351705.1 of Luteolibacter sp. GTDB lineage: Bacteria > Verrucomicrobiota > Verrucomicrobiia > Verrucomicrobiales > Akkermansiaceae > Luteolibacter. The sequence continues at coordinate 4,954 of JBILFE010000268.1, forward strand.
GAATTTCCCCTGCTCGATCATCTGGCGCAGCTCGGGGAGAATCTTGGCTTGGCTGACGGTTGGAAACGGTGCGGCCAATGGCAAAAACAACCCGGCATGATTGAGCACGATGGTTTCCTCCGGCACCCGGCCCATCGCCATCGCCCCTTGAATCCCGTTGCCCACCACCATCGCCTGCTCCCACGTCGCGGCGGGCACGTCACTCACCACGCTGCTGCGCGGCGACGTGATGCCCATGGCTGATAGCGTCGCATCGGTCGGCGGTTGCGCCGCATCGGCTGTCCCAAGAACTAACAGCAGCGTGGCCGCCGTCGATCTAACATATTCGAATGACCATGGGTGGTGTCGCTGGATTTTCTTCTGCATGGCTGTGCACAACCACGGTCTTTTCATTTGATTGATTTTCCGTTGATCAGGGACATTGCTGAGACTGTAGAGTGAGCGCATTGTTCGAAAATCCTGGGCCAAGAGAGAGTGATATCCTGCCTGAACCGCACCGAGATGAG
>JBILFE010000393.1:0-4382 GCA_044351705.1 Luteolibacter sp.
GGATCTCCGCCACGTTGGATTCCACGCCATTGAGCGCCTCAAAACGCGAACCCGTGGTGCGCGCGATGACACTCGCCAGCGTGGTCTTGCCGGTGCCCGGCGGACCATAGAAAATCAACGAGGTGTAGCGGTCGGATTCAATCGCCCGCCGCAACAACTTGCCCGGCGCCAGGATATGCGACTGCCCCCCCACCTCGTCGAGTGAGCGCGGCCGCATGCGTGCCGCCAGCGGCTCGGCCGGCTGCGGCTTATCCGCCAATGCGGGTGGGTTGGTGAACAAATCCGACACGATGGAAAACGGGGCTACTATCTAACTAGTTGGTTTAAATCGGGGCAGTCCATCACTTTGGCAAGCCTTTTTCAATATCTTTCCATCGGTCCTTGAACACGGCGTAGGACTGGGCGAGTTGCTCCGCCCTGGCCGCGGCGCGGGTACGACTGATCGTCAGCCACTCAAAAGCGATGGCGCATTCATGGCCGCGCAGGCGCACCGCTTCGTTGGTTTCATTTTTGATAATGACTCGATAGATATCAATGATTGTGGCTGGCGCGAGCTCACCCCAGCCACATTCACGCACCCGCCCGGGTTGGAGGGTGACCACCACCCGGCCGTCGGCGGCGGTGGCGATTTTGGTGAACACCTCGCCGGATTTAAGCCGGCCCTCAAGGTTGACTTCGGAGTTCTTGAGTTCGTTGGACACCTCCCTGATGAAACGGTCCGCCAAACGGGTCAGTTCTAACAGAGATTTGCGCGACGCGCCGGGCGGGTCGGCGGGCAGGGATTGAAGGTAAGCCGTGGCGTCCGCAAACTTGCAGGCACCGGCATGCTTGGCCAGCGCTTCTATCACATCGGCGAGAGCGGGAGGGCCGCTTGCAACGGGCGGCGCGTTGCCATTGGGTGGCGGTGGCGGCGGGGGGGCCTCCTCCTGCCGCGCCAGTCGCGCCAGATCCAGCCGCCAGGCATTGACATTGAAGGTGGCGCGGCCGCGGGTTTTCAACTGCGGTTGAATGGCGGTGAGCGCATCGATTGCCTGTTGGCAGGCATTTTTTCCCTTTGGCACGTTGACGAACACCGGGGCCGACAGCAATTTGAAGTCCGCCAGATAATCCCTTGCTAATTTCTGATAGGCCGACCACAAATCCTGAGGGGCCAATTCAGCGGTGCTGACTGCGGTGAACAAGCCGACCGCATCCGACAGATGGCCCTGCTCCCAATTTTTCAAAGCGGCCAGCAGCCATGCCATTGCCTGCGCAGAGCTAACAGGGGTCAAGCGATTGGCATCGACCACGGTGGGTGGCAGCGTGTCAAGTTGGGCCAGCACCGGTAGCAGCAGCTGCTTGATCGAGGGATCGTCCAGTTGGGCGGCAGCGATGTGAGCAACAATGGCTTGTGCGGCCTTGCGAGCTTTGGCGGAGTTTCCATCCAGATAGGACATCACCACGGCTTCCACGCCGGCCCAGGTGCGGGTGGGTTCCTGACCGGCCGCGTCATCGCGCAAGGCGCCTAACAACCCACAGGCCTGCTCATAATTGCCGAGCTCCAGCGCACGCCGCGCATCGCGGTGGAGTTGGACGATGCGGGCTGCGGTGGCCAGATCGCTCTGCGGCGCGGTCATTTTGACAGCCGGAGTGGAGCCATCAACCTGCTGTGGCGCGGGCTTTGCATTCGGCTCGGGTGGCATGCGCAATGCCCACCATGCAGCTCCCGCCAGCCCAACCATGAGGGTCATGGCCCCCACCACAGTGAGCAGACGCTCACCACGACGCCTGCCAGATTCTGCGCCCACCGTGGCCGCCGGATCCGCCTGCGGCGGGCTGGTCCCTGCCAGCAGATGCTTCAGGGCGTCATTGAGTTGCGCAATCATCGCATCGTACGACTGATAGCGTTTGGCGGGGTCGTAGGCCATCGCCCGGTCAATCACGGCACAGGTCAGCGGTGTGAGCCAGGGCGCCGACTTTTGCAAGGGCACGACTTTCTTTTTGGCCTCACGCAAGACATCGGTGGCCATGGACTCTTCGTTGCACGGCGGGATTCCGGCCATCGCGTGGTACAAGGTGGCCCCGAAAGCATACATGTCCGATCCGACATCCTCGGCGTGACCTTCGATGGTTTCCGGCGGCACATAGTACGGGGTGGCCCAAATTTCCTGGGCTTGCACGGTGCCACCTTTGCCCAACAACAGCGCCAGACCAAAATCCACAATCTTGGCATTTCCAGACCGGTCTAGCAAAATATTGCCGGGTTTGATGTCGCGATGAATCAAGCCGGCGGCATGCGCGGCCTTGAGGCCCTCGGCGACCTGGATGGCGAGGGGCAACATTTCTTTTTCAGGGATGGTCCCGCGCTCGGTGATTTGGTGTTCGAAGTGGCCGCCGGTGACAAATTCCATGGCGATGAAAAACCTGCCGAACGCCCGCCCGGTGGTGAACACCCGCACCACATGAGGATGACTGAACGAGGCGGTGATGCGCGCCTCTTCCTCAAAGGCCGCAATCCGGCGGGCATCGGCCGAATAATTCTCGTTGAGGATTTTGACCGCCACCTCGCGGTTCAAGATGTCGTCGTGGGCGATGAAAACCACGCTCATGCCACCGATGGCATGGCGGCGCAACAACGTGTATGGGCCGAACTTGCACTTCACGCGGGTGTGCTTGCCACATTCCGGGCACTCGGCGTTGGTGAAAGGAGCCAGCGCCGCGACATCCATGGAGCATCCACAAACATGGCAACTGGCGACATCTTCCACACTTGGAGGCATGCCGGAGCCTATCTCCTCAGCCTGCCGCCTGCAAACTTGAAACTTGCGGTGGGCAATTTTCCTGAAAAGCTCCGCGTGTGGAGATCCAAGTCGACGCCATGAGCGGTGAACGCCTCGATGCCTTTCTGGCGAGTCGTCTATCCGATTTGTCACGCTCGCGAATCCAAACCCTCATCCGCGAGCAATACATCCAGCTCAACGGCCACCCGGCCAAGCCGCGTGACAGTGTCAAGCTGGGCGATCACATCACCCTTGTCCTGCCCGAGGCGGTCCCGCTCGAAGCCGCCGCGCAGGACATTCCGCTCGACATTCTTTACGAAGACACCGAGCTGCTGGTGCTCAACAAAGCCCCTGGCATGGTCGTCCACCCCGCTGCCGGCAACCCCGATGGCACGCTGGTCAATGCCCTGCTGCACCACTGCCAGGGACAACTCTCCGGCATCGGCGGCGTCGAGCGCCCCGGCATCGTCCATCGCTTGGACAAAGACACCTCCGGGTGCATCATCGTTGCCAAATCCGATCCGGCCCACCAATCGCTGGTGAATCAATTTGCCGGACGCGAACTGGAAAAAATCTATATGGCGGTGAGCCAAGGGATCCCACGCCCGCAAAAAGACACGGTCTTCACCCACATCGGACGCCATCCGGTCAACCGCCAGAAAATGGCGGTGGTCAACCCGCCCGGCGGCAAGCCGGCCATCACCGATTACGAGGTGCTGGCGATTGATGCCGCATCCCTCACCGCCTTGGTGCTGTGCCATCTTCACACCGGGCGCACCCACCAAATCCGCGTCCATCTTCACCACCGCGGCGCACCCCTCGTCGGCGACCCGATCTACGGCAAAGCCACCGCCACTGCGGCGCGTTGCGGACGGCTGATGCTGCACGCCTGGCGGCTGAGCTTTGACCACCCTCTAACGCATGAGCGGCTCCACTTTGAAGCGCCGCTGCCGGCCGAATTCACGCCCTGGCTGCAACTTCCCGCCGCAGTGACATTTTTCGCCTCCCCCTGATGCGTGCCAGGCAATGCCCATTTCTTCCGCACGACGCTCATAGAGCGCCGCTACAAGACGACGCTCATAGAGCGCCGCTACAAGACGACGCTCATAGAGCGCCGCTACAAGACGACGCTCATAGAGCGCCGCTACAAGACGACGCTCATAGAGCGCCGCTACAAGACGACGCTCATAGAGCGCCGCTACAAGGCCTTCGTATTGGCGCCTTGTAGCGGCGGTCTGTGACCGTCGGCTGCCGCATGACCTGTCTAACCACCACCACCCCCCACCCCGCATGCCCGATGACCTCCTGCCCGATGACCTCCTGCCCGATCTGCTCGCTGCCGTGGCGCAGCAACTCGCCTCACCGCAGACGACCTATGTGGCCGCCACGTTCGCCCGCTTAAGCCGGCTGGGACTCGATGAAGATGAGGCGATGTTGCAGATTGCGCTTTGCCTGGGCGAGGAAATGGACCAGCTTTTACGCCACCAGCGTGGCTTTGACGAAGCGGCGTATCGCGCGGCCCTCGCCGCGCTTCCCACCCCCGACAACGATGACTAACCGATCCATCAAACTAGCAGGATTAGCAGCGGCAGTGATGCTCACCGGCTGCGCGGACCTTCCGTA
>JBILFE010000270.1:0-5452 GCA_044351705.1 Luteolibacter sp.
TTCAGGAAAATCTACTCCTTCCCCAGCGCCGCCCTCCGGGCCTGGGCGAGTTGGAATTCTAACCAGTTGGTCTGGGCTGTGTCTAGGGCGGTGCGGTAGCAATGAAGGGCGCGGGGGTTGTCGTTGCGAGCTTCGGCTTGGAGGCCGAGGGCCACGGCTAGGGTGAGGGTCTCGGGGCGTTTGGTGGCGAGGGAGGTGAGCAGGGCATCGGGGTCGGCGGTGCCGAGCAGGCAGTCGGCAATTTGCCGATACCAGGGGTTCGTGATGGTGTCGCGGTAAGCCCGCAACGCGCGTTTCCCGGCGGCGGGATCGCCGGTCAGCGCGTGCAATTGACAGCGGAACAAGCGGAGGCCGAGGGTGTTGGAACTTTCGCGGCGCGGCGTCTCGAAGTGGCGGTCGATGGCGACTGTGGCTTTTTTCCAGTCCCCGCCCACAAGGGCCGCAAAAGCCTCCTTCATCGGGCGGAAACGCGGCGGGGTGTCTGACGAGACGCTTCTGGCGGCGGCGGGGCGTTCGCCGCATTCGAACCACAGGCTCGCGGTCAGCAGGTCGCGCAGCAGGGTGTCGTCGGATGGGCATGAAGCCAGCGCCTCCCGCAGCAGCGCGGCGGCGCGTTTGCGATCACCGTCGCGGGCCGCCGCCGTCCCGGCTGCCCAGTGATACAGGGCCAGTTCCAGCGGTGTTTCCGCGCCGAGTGCCGCTTGATCGAATCCGCTTGGGTTGTCTAGCAGACGCGCCACCTGCCCGAACGACTCAAAGGGTGACGACCATTCGGCCTCCAGCAATTCGCGGCCGCAGGGGCGCTTCACTTCGGGGATTCCGCGACGCCACGCGTCCCAGTAACTCAGCAACGCAGCAAACGGGAAGTGGGGGGCCATCGCCGTGACCCGCTCTAATGCCGCGCGGCCATCGGGGGTGAAGCCAGCCTTGTCCAGTGAGTAAACTGCAGCGGTGAGCGAGACATCGGGGTGCTTGGCCACGCCCTTCACCGCCGCGAGCGCACGGGCCTGCTCCCAGTCGCCGCGACCGGCGGACTCCCGGGCTGCAACCAGCTCTGGCTCGAACGCGGATTCTAACAATCCGTCCCATGCCGGACGCCCGGTGCACGCGGCTTCGAGGAAGCGACGGGCGGTGTCGATGGGCAGCACCCGCCCCATGCTGGTTTCCGCCCGGCCGCCGGAGGCGAAAAGCGCGGAAGCGATGCCGACCGCGTAGCCGTCCAGATCGAGCACCGGTCCGCCGCTGTTGCCGGGTTGGAGGTCGGCATCGGTGGTGAGGACATCCCCGATCATGCCGGAGGCGGACCCTCGCGACGCCCGCGCCTGCGCCCGGGTGCCGGGAATGGCCGCGCGTCCCTGCGAATACCCCAGCACCAGCAAGCCGACGCCGCGCGGTGGGGCACCCAGCCTCAAGGGGATCGGCGTCGCATCGACGGGCGGCGCGTCCACTTTCAGGATCGCCACATCGTCTTCGAGCGTGGAGGCCAGAAACTCCGCCGGATCGGCGGGCTTGGGCATCACCCCGACCACGCGCAAACCGGGCTTTTCCCCGGCATCGGTATGGGCGGTATCCAGACGGAAGATGTCGGCCACCTTGGCGCCTGCTTGAGGAACGGCAGCGCGGCTGCGGAAGGCCTCGTCGCCGTCGAACCAGAGCCAATGGCTGGCCCCGAAGCGGAATGTGGCTCCGCTCTTGCGCAGCAGCGCGAGCTGCTTTTCGACCTGTTGTGCCGTTTCCCCGCTCAGCCAGGGCGCGACGACATGGCGGTTGCTCAGCAGGTGGCCGTCCGTGCTGACCAGAAACGCCGTGCCGCTGGCGGTCGCCAGGCAGGTGCGGCGTCCGGCGACCTCCACCCATGCCTCGGTCAGCACGAACGCGACGGACCGGCCATAGCGTTCAAGCACTGCCTGTGAGCGGTTCTCGGGGTCGGCCTGCCGGATTTGCTCCAGCAAGGTCCGCACGGTATCCTGCGCCTGGGCATCGACATAGCCCTTGCCATCCCGCACCAGCCGCTGGACCTCGGCAACCGCCGCGCCCGTATCCTCCCGAACCCGCGCCACCTCGGCAGAGGCACGCCGCGCTTGAAGGTGGATCAGTGAAAACGTAACCGCGCAAACTGCCGCACCGCAGAGCACGACGGCGACCGCCACCCGGCGAGCCACCGGGCCGCGCCGCCACGGGTCGCGCTCCAGCGCCCGCCATTCGGCGATGTCCGCCGGTCCGAACGCACGCAGCGCCTCACACACGGACGCCATATCGCGCGGTCGTTCCGCCGGGTTGGCATCGACCATTTGGCGCAACAGCCGTCCGAGTTTCGGATGCAGCGCCACGGGCCGCCGCTCGAAGTTGAGTGCGTCGAGTGCCGCGGCATAATCCGTGATTCCGGTGGTACCTAACATCATTGAGGCCAATATGCTCCCCAGCGTCCAGACATCGCTTTGCTCGGTGAGGGTGCGGCCGGGCGCATAATCCGGGTGCGCCTCGCGGGCCTTCTCGCGACCCGAACCGGGACCCAGGCACGAGGCCAGCGTGGCGTCGAGGCGCACACGCAAAGCACCCTCCGGCGTGCGGTAGAGCAGGCAATCGTCCAGTGTCATGTCGGGGATGATGCGGCCGCGTTGGTGCAATTCCCGAAACGTTTCGGCCAGATCGAGGCAAAGGTCTAACCAGCGCCGCTTGCCCGCCGCGGCGCCGTAAAGCTCGCGGCTTTTGAGGTCGCCCCAGGCCATCACATTTGGCAGCCAGGGGGTGACACGATACCACGCGCCGCCCGCAGTCTGCCCGAAATCTAACGTGTGGATGAATCGTTCCTCCGGCAGTTCCCGCAGCGCGTCGAACTGCCCGCGCAGCCTGGCCGCGTCCGCAGGTGACAACGCCACCTCGGCATTGTAGAGCCGCAGGCAAACATCCGTGGCAGTGCCATCCTTGCGGGCGCGAAAGATCGATGCCGTGCGTGACTCTGCCACGCATTCTAACATTTCATAGTCGCCGACCCGCTCCGGACGGAAAATGCCCGTGCCGCAAGCCGGGCAAACGAGAACCCTGGCGCTCAGGTGCCGGCCGCAGGTTGGATTGGGGCAGGGGATCATGGGTTGATCTATTTCGGTGTTTCGGTCAGCAATGCCTCGATCTTTATCATTTCCGGATGGTCGTGGCCGGCCTTGCGGAGGCAGGAGAAATCTTGAACCACGGCATCTTGCCACAACTGCCCGTCGGGCATGACAGCATCGCCGTAGTGGGCATACGCCTCGCGTGCCGCCTCAAAGTGCTCGCTAAGCAGCAGAACATGGGCCAGTACAAGCTGCTTCGGACCAGGGTCCGCATCAGTGACGAACGCCTGAGCCTGCACCGCCGTTTCCATTGCTTGTTCAGTGAGACCCGCGAGCAGCCTGTGCCAAGCCAGTGTGACCATGGCGTTACAGGTATACAGTAATGCCTTATCATGCAGCAGCAGCCCACGGGCATTTGCCAAGCCGCTGCTGGCCAGCACCCGCCGCCGGATCGGATCGTCGGTCGCGGTGGCGTGGTGCCGCCATTCATCGGCCAAGGCGCGTTCGATGGTCGCCAGTCCATAGACCACGCTGTGCTGGCCCGGTCGGGAGGCGGCGATCTTCACAAAGAGATCATGCGCGGTCTTCATGGCCTGCAACGCGCCTTCGCGGTCTCCGGCCTGGCGGAGCAACTCACCTCTTTTATGATGCCCATAGGCTAGGTCGCCTCGGATCACATCGTCCTCACGTTCTTGCAGATAACCAGCGGTGGCGTCCAGCATCTCCGCATAAATGTCTTTGCGGGAGTAGCTGATGAAGGCGAAGTATTTGTAGTTCTTGCAGTTCATGTTCATGTCGTCACCGGGGTTTCGCCTGCTCATCCAGCATCGCCTCGATCTTCTTCATCTCGGGATGGTCCTGGCCTGCAGCACGGAGAGTTTTGAAATCGCTGCGGAGTTCGTCGTTCCATTTGCGGCCGTCTTCAAAATCCAAGCCGGAATATTTCTGGTAAATCGCAGTAGCTTCCTCGTAGCGGTCATTGAAAAGACAGGCATGGGCGAGTTTCATAGCCGCAGCGCATGGCCCGGTGACAGGGACAATAGCGACTGATTCTTCGGCAGATTTTAGCGATTCAGAAAATTGATTATTAAGCTGCTGACACCAAGCTAATTTAGCCAAGTGATCCGCAAGCGGATGCTTCTGTTCATTCGGCATCAGGGTGCCGGCAGTCTGCATAGACTTAAGGGTGTCGACAACAGCCATAAGATGCTGGCAAGCGAAAGACCAGCCTCCCTGAGATATATACATTTCACCCAACTTGGCATGCGATCCCGCCACGTCGCGCTGATACTGCGTATTAGACACATCGAGGCTTGCTAGTTTTTCCCGAGTCGCCAAAGCTAGTTCATAATAGCGCTGTGCTTTATCCGCTTGTCCCAAACGCAACTGGAGATTGCCCAACTTGTTAAGGTTCACTGCCAAATCGCGCTGGAATTGCGTGTTCGCACCATCGATGTCAATCAGTTTTTGCGTTACTGCCGAGGCTTGATTGTAGTACCACTGCGCCGCTTCCGTCTGCCCCAAGCTCAATTGTAGATCACCCAGCCTATCACAGCTCACTGACACATCGCGCTGAAACTGTACATCCGACCCATCAAGGTCTGCCAGCTTTTTCGCCAATGCCAAAGCCTGTTCATAATAGCGCTGCGCTGCATCCGTCTGGCCCAAGCTCAACTGAAGCCGTCCCAGCCGATCAAAGCTCGAGGCCACACTGCGCTGAAACTGCGGGTTCGCCCCATCGGACTTTACCAGTTTTTCCCGAACGTCCAAAGCTTGCTCATAATAGTCCCGAGACGCGTCCGTATGCCCCAAGCGCAGCTGCAAGTCGCCGCACTTCTCATAAATCACCGACAAACTGAACTGAACCTGCATATTGGATCCGTCGAGCTTCCCCAGCTTTTCCCGAACCGCCAAGGCCTGCTCATAATAGCGCTGCGCCGCGCTCGTCTGACCCAAGCGCAATTGCAGATCACCAAACTTCTCATAACTCACCGACAGCTCGGACTGAACCTGCATATTGGATCCGTCGAGCTTCCCCAGCTTTTCCCGAACCGCCAAGGCATGCTCATAATAGCGCTGCGCCGCGTCGGTGTGGCCCAAACACAACTGCAAGTCGCCGCATCGCTCACAGCAAGTCGCCGCATCGCTCTGAAACTGCCCATTCTCCCCATCGAGCTCAGTAAGCTTCTGCGCCACGGCCAAGGCTTGCTCATAATAATGCCGCGCGGTTTCCGTCTGGCCCAAGCGCAACTGAAGATCGCCCAACTTGTTGAAGTTCACCGTTAGATCGCGTAGAAACTGCACATTGGATCCATCAATATCTACCAATTTGTTCCGAATCGCCAGAACCTTCTCATAATAGCGCTGTGCTGCATCCGTCTGGCCCAAGCGCAACTGAAGAT
>JBILFE010000421.1:0-4182 GCA_044351705.1 Luteolibacter sp.
ATGTAATTTCGGCGTCTTGACACCAAGTGTAATCAGAGTCCTCCGAGCCCATGATGAGTTGAAAGGGCTCCGCATCCTGAACTTTCATCGAAAAATCATCGGCAGCTTCGTAGGCCACTCCAACACTCTCTGGGAATACTTCCCGGGCAAGATCCGCTGTAAAACTTCTCCCGGCAAGGTAATATATATCAGGATACCCGGGATTGCTGTCTGACATTCTTTGCGTCAAGAACATCAGGTTGTTGATGACCACCGATCCACATTGGCAACCCTCGGCCTTCGCCGGGTGTGTGAACGGGCCGCCAAGCGTCAGCGCGGCGATGAAGAACAGGATTTTACTGGAACTTCTGGCAGACATGAAAGGAAGATATGTTGAAGGTGGAATGGAAAAGGCGAAGCGTCTTATTTTACGGGTGTGAGTATCCGTAACGTGGCCGCGTTAATCGCGGTGAAATCCGGCGACAGGGGGGTGTTGTCGTCACCGTCTGGAATCCCGTCCCCATCCGTATCGAGTAGCCACGGATTGGTTCCAAGGGCACATTCCTGAAGGTTGGTGAGACCATCACCATCGGGATCGGCGTTGGGGTCAATCGAGGAGATTCCCCCGTGAATGAGAATGTCATAAAAATACTTGGCGAGCCACAGGTCGGACAACCCTGCAATCGTCTCGGAATCGTTCGGATCGGTACCAAGCACGCACTCCTCGGCGTCCGTCAGCCCGTCACTATCACTATCGACATCCTCAATCTTGACGCGCCAGAAGAGTTTGTCTTCGGTGAGTTCGACGCCATATCCCTTTATCGAACCGCTGCCGATGAATGTCTCATTCGGAACGGCGAGCCATTCGATGAGATCTGGCGAGTAGAGCAGTGTGTATTGCTTGCCGGGGGTCGTCTGCCACTCCATGAGCATGGATGCGGGTGTGACAATAACGGAATCCCCGTATTCGTCCGGTTCTGACCAAACGGCGGGGGTGTTGGTGAGTTGTGGCCTGACAATTCCCTCGGGCGGGTTCGGATCGTAAGGATCGGCGCCCGCAGCGGCTTCCTGCGCGTTGGTCCAACCGTCGCCGTCCACATCAACCTGCTGGTCAAAGGAGGTATCGAAAAGCTCGCCGTTGTTATAGGCTCTTTCCCAGACGTCGCTCAGCCCGTTATCGTTGGTGTCGAGAATGGCGTGGGCGGAAAATGAGCTGAGGACGAGCAGGGAGCCTATGGCAAGAACTCGTTTCACTTGGCACCTCCCTTCGCGGGGGCTGGCCTTTCGGTGCGCCAGTAGTTGAGAGTGATGTTCTTTGGACGGGGCGGATTGGCCTTGAGTTCCGCCTCGCGTTGAAGTTGGGCACGCTCACGGCCTTCGTAGGCGGTCTTTAGTCGGGCAAACTCATTGTTATAGATGTCGTGGAGGGCTTGGATGGGAACAAGGACTTCCGGATCGGCTGGCGGCTGGCCGATGAGTGTGAAGGTGGCTGTCCCGTCAGGAAACCGGGGCATGAGAGGAGCCTCATACGGGCGGTCGTGGGAGGCTTGAAAATCAGCAATGCTGCCGTCAATATCCTCATAACCCCACGCCATGAACATACTGTATGTCTGGCCATTGGCGGCGGCGAAGTCCCCCATGCCGGCTAGTAGGCCGAAGTCGGCGGATGACCAGAAACTGACTTCGCCCATATTGGATGGCCAATAAGTGACCAGCGTGCGCGGCGGCGAATCCTTGGTGCGGAAGACGGTGGCACTCAGGAAGAGGAAATCCCATTTGGGCTGTTGCACGCCAAGTTCGGCAAGGTCTTCTTGCAAGGCGGCTTGGTCGAGGGCGGTTTGGACTAGTGCGGGTTCGGGTGGCGGTGGCAGCGCGATGGGCTTGATCCTGCGAATGGTGATGGTGCGTCCACCCTGCTGTTGGGTGGCGGTGGTGAGAATGTCTTTCGCGGCAACGACGAAAGTTGGTTTGGGCGGCTGCGGCGGCGGTGGGGTGCCGTCCGGCAGATCACCCAGAATGTATGCGGTGGTGGGTGAGGCGACCGGCGCAACGGGCTCACGGATAGTGGCGGCATCCATGACCTGGGAGCGGACTGATGCGGTACAGGCCATAATGGCAACTAACACGAATGGGACTGCTTTCATTGAGAATACAACCTGATACACGAACTCTCAACCAGCGAGCAACTCAATAATCGCAATTTTTGCGGATTTCTTTTCGCGCGAGCAACAACGCCCCCCCTATCCCATCATTTCCTGCGGCGAAGCATTCAGGAAGTCATCATCCATGATTCCTCACCCCATCCACATTTCCAAATCCGCCATCGCCGCCCCCCGTGGGCACCAGCCGCCGTGTGGGAAGCCATTGCGCAGCGCGACATCGAGCGCCGCGATGTCCGCGCCCGTCTGGCCACCGGATACAAGTTTCTCAATCATGATCCTCGCGTTTTGGTGGGGTTCTCCCGAGCGATAACCACAGAGGGTCAAGATCCGGGTCATACATCTCCCGGACGTCGGCGTCCAGATCAATTGCACAGGAGAGGAACTCAATAGCCGCATCCAGCTTGCCGAGCTGGGACGCATAGCAGGCCAGATAGAAATAAATGGTCGCGTTGGAAGGATGCAGCAGCAGAGAGTCAAGCAGCAGAAGTTCCGCCTCCCCCACGGTACGGCAAGCACGGGTGCCATACGCGAGCCACAGCCAGTGCTGGCTCTCCTCCGGCCACATCTTCACCAGATAGCCACCCACCTCCCGCAGGAGTTCCCACGTCCCGAGTTGCTCGTAGATGCGGGCGCGGAGATCCATCACCTCCTTGCCGGTCTTTACAGCGGCGGGCAGGTTCTTAATCTCGTCGCTGGCCTCCTGGAACATGCCAAGCTGGCAATATCCCCTGACCGGATCCAACAGCTTTTCAAGATCCGTCATCGTTTTGCTCCCATCACCAGTTTCAAGCCGTCATCCGACAGCAGCCCAGCGTCCCGGAATGCTTTGGCCATGGAAACCTGCCGGTCTCCGATCCTGTCACTCTTCCCCGCGTTCAGCCTCTGTGGCATCAACTCCAAATTCGCTATCACGTTGTCCAATTCAGGAACGACAGCCCACGGGACGATGTGATCCACCGAGACGATGTCGCCAGCATACGGTCCGTTGCGCACGGTGGGTGCGCGGCCACGGCTCATCTTGTCAATGTCCTCGGGAGTAACACTGCCCAGCTTCTCGATTATTGTGACGTTGCGCACCATGGCGGCGGCAGTGAGCCTGCCTTTGTCTGTGCCGCCCCAGCCAATGAGTTCGACGGCGCTGTCCGCCACCTTCACCGGGTTCTGTCCCTCGCTCTTCGCCTGCCAGAGGATTGCCGTGGCTTTCTGCACCCGTTGGTTGGCACCGCGCTTGTCCAGCGTTGCCAGCTTCGCTGGGTCGATCAGCGTCTGGAGCAGAGTGGCCGGATCTTTCAAGCCAACGGGGTTGCCACAGCAAGGCGCCACCAGGCACACGAGCAGGAGCAGGAGATTGCAAAGCGTTGGCATGCCGCGGAACCTGACCAAGGCGGAAGGGCAATTCAAGCACGCACATTGTTTGTTGGACAAGTGAGCCTGGAAATTCCTAACTTGTCCCGTCAATCAGCCAGCCTGCCACAGTGGACGTGCGCCAAAGCCAAGCCGCATCAACAAACAATCCAACCCGTATCACCCCCACCGATGGAAGAAGACCACCCGCACGATACCCGACTCCTGGATGGCTACCGCCTGATCCGGTTTCTCGGCCGTGGCGGGTTTGGGGAAGTCTGGCTGTGCCGCTCCGAGGCGATGGGCGGTTACCACGCGTTGAAATTCATCGCCGGCATCAGCCCCGACCTGCTGGCAAAGGAACACGAGGCGCTGGCACTCTATCGGAAGGAGGCCGCCCGTCTGCGCTCGCCTCACCTGATGCCCATCGAGCACATCAACCGTAACGAGTCAGGGCTCTACTACGTGATGCCGTTGGCCGACGGCATAGCTCACGGTGATCCGTCCGACCCGACATGGCAACCGCTGAGCCTGGTTGCCAAAATCCACGCGCAAGCGGCCAAGCCGCAGTGGTTCGGCAGCGCTGAAATCACCGCCATTCTCCGCCCCCTTCTGGAAGCCCTGCAAACCCTGTCGTATGCCGGCCTGGTCCATCGCGACGTGGAGCCGGATAACATCCTGTACTTCAACGGTCAGC
>JBILFE010000271.1:0-5421 GCA_044351705.1 Luteolibacter sp.
CGCTCGTCTGCCATGCGCAGCATGGCCAGGGTCAGCTCGCCATGGTCGCGGGCGGAGGTCATGTGACTGTGTCGCGCCACGCCGCGCAGCAAGCGCGGATGATTCAGCCACGGATCCAACCACCCGGGCAGGTGCCTGAGCCAGGCGAATTTCTGCCGCAAAAACACACTGATACCTCCGAAAAAAACCGGCGTGTCCGCGCCCCCATCCAACCCCTCCTCGTCCAGACGCAGCGGCAGGTACATCGGTAACAAGGACACCTCGTGACCGGCGCGCTGCAGCGCCTTGGCCAGCGCGTTATCGCGCATGCACGCCCCGCAATACCAACCGCCGGTTCCGGGTGTTAGAAAAACGATTTTCAGGGGTGCGCTCAAGGTGGGTCTCCTTCCTTGATGACAAACAAGCTGCCCTCGCCGCCGCCGATGACAATCCGACCGGAGGCGAATGCCGGTGCCACTGCCAGGTTTTCGCCCAGATCGAGCCGCCAGATTTCCTTGCCATCGGATTTATTGAGGGCATACAGGCGGCCATCGCTGGAACCAAAGACCACCGCATCCTCAAACACCAATGGCGAACTTTCCACCCGCCCGCCGGTCTTGAACTTCCATAGCGGTTTGCCGCTCAGCCGGTCCACCGCATGCAGATGCTTGTCGCGCGAGCCGACATAGACCCGCTCCCCATCCACCCCCGGGCTAGTTAGGAACTGGGTGCCATCATCCTCGTACACCCATGCGAGTTTGTCCGCCTGTGCCGGGGATGCCAGCAACTGGTTGGCATGGTTCACGCCGTAAAGGGTGTCGCCCCAACTGGCGAGCGAGCGGATGATCTGCGCATCGGTGGCGAGTTCATGCCAGCCGCTGCCGTCCTTGAGGCGGATGACGTGGATCACCGAATCGCAGCCACCGAAGGCGACCATGCCGCCGTCAAGGATGACAGGTGAACCATTGATGAAATCCTGCGACTCATGCTGCCACACCACCGTGCCGTCACCGGTCCGCAGACAATGCGACACCCCGTCATAGCCATTGACCAGAATCCATGATTCGTTAGCGTCCGGACTGCTAACAAACGTGCCGCCGGTGGGAAACTTATCGCGGCCCTTGATCTGCCAGATTTCCTTGCCGGAATGGATGTCGAGGGCGCGGAACAGGCCATCGTTGGAACCCACGAACACCCGCTCCGCGGAAATGGCGGGACAGGCCTCAACCGCATCCTGGGTTTCCACTTGCCAGCGTAGTTTGCGCGTTTGCAGATCCACGGCATGGACCATGCCCTCGTCGGTGCCAAACACGATCACCCCGTCGGACACGGCGGCTTCCGAACTCACCGCACCTTTCGCCGCGAATGTCCACTCCACCACCGGGTGCCGCGGCACCCGCTCAGCCACGCGGCCTTGCAGTCCCCTGCCGCCGCGGGTCATCGGCCACGCCTGGGTCTGCCACCCGCCGGCGGCCACGCGCGCCGGCGCTGCCGGCGCTGCCGGCGTGTGCTTGTTTTCGCGGCAACCGGCCAGCACCAGCATGCCCGCCAGCCAGGGCAGCAGCAGACGCGCGCACGCGCGGGACGGTTGCGCCTCATATGTTAGAAAAAAGGATAGCGGGGGAAAATCAAGTGACATGTAAAGTGGCGGCTGCACAATACGCCGCGAAAGCCATAATTTCATCGGCGATGTCACGCAAGGATGGTTTTTTTCACCCGCCAGGCCATGCGCGTCAAGTTAAGGGGGTAGTTAGTAAAGATCGATCTGTTCAACCACGAGCCTCTGCAAGCTCGCGTCACAGCACTGGCGGACATATTCGGGCCGGCCGTTGATACCTAGAAAATTGCCCTGACCGGGACATGGATGTGCGAGTCGGTCTCTTCGGAATCCCGGAGCGTCAGCGTGAGGTGGCCGGGCTTCTCCCAGGTGAGTCGCACATAATTTCCATGGCCACCCTTGCCGTCCAACGACCGCAGCCACGAGATGAGCGCGGGGCGGTGGGTATCAGGGATGGTTGCGTCCGCCAGAAAGTCGCGGGGGATCACCTGCCGGTAATTTCAGGAGACGCAAGACACAAGACTTGAAGACACAAGAGTAGAAGAAGCAGTGCATGCGCACGGTCCATCGGTTCTTATCTTGCGTCTTGTGTCTTGCAGTCTTGCGTCTCCTAACGGTTCACCGTTCCGGCTTGATGTAGGCGTTGATGCCGACGATGACGGGCTGGCCGTTGATGCGGGCCTCGGTGGGTTGTGAGCTAAATCAAGGGCCGCTGAGCGCAAATAAACCTAAACGGGAAAATGGGGAACGGGATTCCGGTTTTGTTTAACCACTGATTGAACTGATTTTTCACTGATTACTCTGAAAGAATCCAATCGAGATAACAATTAGAGCGTTCACCTATTAGATTAGTGGGTATGGCTCTATAACCTATTCTAAATCAGTTCAATCAGTTCAATCAGTGGTTCTCATTTTCCTGTCTAGGATTATGAAAAATACAACATGCACCTGCCCGATGGGAGAGCATGAGGGTGCAACCTATTCAAAATCAGTATCATCAGTGAAATCAGTGGTTTCCATCTTCCTTTATTGGGTAAGGGCTTCAGACGCGGAACGGAGGCCCCACGCATTCTAACGAATTCGCTTCCGCGCTTGCGCTACGCCGCAGTTGCTTGCGCCACAGTTACTTGTGCCGCAGCAGGCTGGTGCCGGTCATTTCCTTGGGTTTGGCGACGCCGAGCATATCCAACAACGTCGGGGCGACATCGGCGAGGATGCCATCCATGACCCGATAGTCATCGGCATCATCGGCAACATAGACGACGTGGACGAGATTGGTGGTGTGGGCGGTGTTGGGCGAGCCATCGGGGTTGCGCATGTATTCACAGTTGCCGTGATCGGCGGTGACAAGGAGTTTGCCGCCAAGCCGCAGGGTTTCCTCCACGACGGCTTTGACGTCGGCATCAATGGTTTCCACCGCCTTGATGGCGGCCTCCACCACTCCGGTGTGGCCGACCATGTCCGGATTGGCAAAGTTGAGGATGACCAGATCATAGTCCTTGAGCTTGGCCACCACGGTGGCGGTGACTTCCTGCGCGCTCATTTCCGGCTTGAAGTCATAGGTGGGCACGTCCTTGGGCGAGGGAATGATGACGCGGTCCTCCCCCTTGTTAGGTTCCTCGATGCCACCATTGAAGAAATACGTGACGTGGGGGTATTTTTCGGTTTCGGCGATGCGCATTTGCGTGAGGCCGGCGGCGGCGACGGTTTCGCCGAGGCCCATGCACAGCGTTTGGGGGGCGAAAATGACCGGGCACTGGTAGGTTTTGTCATACTCGGTGAGCGTGACGTAATGGACGCGCGGCCAAACCCCGCGATCAAAGCCGGCAAAGTCCGGCAGTAGGAAGGCATCCGACAACTCGCGTGCGCGGTCCGAACGGAAGTTGAAAAACAGCACCACGTCGCCATCGTGGACCCGCTGTTGGCCCGCTTCCGCAAACACCATCGGCGGCATGAACTCGTCGGTCTTGTTATTGAGACGATAACAATCCGCCACCGCCTCACTGGCCAACACCTTGCGCACTTCCCCCTTGCCAAGAACAATGGCGTCCCAGGCAAGCTTGACCCGATCCCAGCGCTTGTCGCGGTCCATCGCATAATAACGCCCGATCACGGTGGCCACGCAGGCACCACACTTGGCAGCCTCATCCTCGACTTGTGCCAGGTAGGCCTCACCGCCGGTGGGCGAGGTGTCCCTGCCATCGGTAAGGGCGTGGATAAAAATGTCATTCACCCCTGCCTGTTTCGCCAGCTTGACGATCGCGACGAGTTGGTCCTGATGGCTGTGAACTCCGCCATCCGAAACCAAACCGATGAGATGCAGGCGCGCGCTTTTTGCCTGTTCCAGTGCGTTATTAAAAACCGGATTGGCTGCCAGCGAGCCATCTTCAATCGCCTTGTTGATGCGGGTCAGATCCTGATAGACGATGCGCCCGGCACCCAGGTTGAGGTGCCCCACTTCCGAATTGCCCATTTGCCCGTCGGGCAGGCCGACATCGCCGCCGGAGGCACTCAGGAAACCTTTCGGATATTGTTCCAGCATCACGTCGTGAAACGGGGTGATGGCTAACAATACGGCGTTGCCGTCGGTTTTAGCCGTTTTTTGTCCCCCGGGGTTTACACCCCAGCCGTCGCGAATGATGAGTACCACTGGTTGCTTTGCCATAACGGAGTGCCGTTTAGCCCCCACTGCGGCCCACGGCAAGCGTAGAAATAGAGGAAATCCCGAAAAATCGCCGCCAACTGCGGCCCCCCGGACCAAACTGATGGAGCCTGCGGGTTGACAATTGCAGCGAGTCCGTCCATATCGCCTGCATGTCCTCTGCACTGCAGCCCAAACCCCGCACCATCGGATCCAAGGTCAAGATCTGTATCGTCGCCTCCAAATACAATGAGGAGTTCACCGATGCCTTGGTCGAAAATGCCCTTGATGAAATCAACTCCCTGATTCCCCAGGCGCGCATCGATCTCATCCGCGTGCCAGGCGCCTTCGAAATCCCGGTGGCAGTGGCGACCGTGATGGAGCGCGACACCCCGGCCTGCGTCATCGCCCTCGGTTTGATCATCCGCGGCATGACCCAACACGGCGATCTGGTGGCCCGCGCCGTGACCGACGGGCTGATGCAGATTGCGCTGGCATGGAAGCTCCCCGTGATCCATGAGGTCGTCATCGTCGACGATGAAAAGCAAGCTTACGCCCGCTGCATCGCTGCCAATCTGAACCGCGGCCGGGAAGCCGCCAGGGCCGCCGCCACCATGATCGACATCTTCCAAGAGCTCAACCGCTCGATGCCTCGCAACCCCAGACCCTCTCGCTCACGTAATGGCTAGCCGACGCCAAATCCGCGAGGCGGTCGTGCAGTTTCTCTATTGCGCGGAAGTGGATGGCGGTGCGGATTCCAGCGCGCTGCGTGCGCCATTCTGGGATTTTGTGACGGAGGCGGAGCGCAGCAACCTGCAACTCGCAACGTTTCGCACCGTCCACCATCTGGCCCAGGGCCGCGATGGCCGCTTGCTCGAATTCCACGAACGTCTCAGCTCCGCAGTCGCTCACCTCGCAGCGTGGCCGCAAGCACAACCGTTGAAAATCCAACTCGTGCGCATTGCCGAGCTGGAAGCCGCATGGACCGGCGCGCTGGATGCCTTGGAACGCCAGCCGCGTGATGATGACAAAGCCGCAGTCGCGGAAAATTTCGGCACCGCCCTGGACCTGCTCTTCCTGATAGATCGGGACTTGGCGGCTGCCCGCCTCGGTTTTCTCCAGGGGCTTGAGGATTTCCCGGCGCTGCGCGGCCACTTGGAAGCCGTCGCCGCCAGCATCCGCCGCCTCCAGCGCCTCTCAGATCGACTGCGCATGGTCGAAGCACCTGAAAACTTTCCGGAGC
>JBILFE010000273.1:0-5419 GCA_044351705.1 Luteolibacter sp.
GTGAGCAGCGCGGTTATGACATTGTGAAAAAGGTTGAGTTTTGTCTTGTGTTGGGTTAGTATCCTGATATGCTTTTGGCGTCATGAGTACCAATTCCAAGAAAAAGATTACTATGGGTAAGCGTTATACAGACGCCGAGAAACAAGAAGTTGTGTCCTTTGCGCAGCAGGTCAATGCTGATAACGGGCGCGGAGGACAGGCGGCTGCGGCCCGGAAATTTGGCATTTCGGTGCTAACAGTTTCAGCTTGGCTAAAGGCCAGCGCAAAGGCGGCTTCACCCGCAAAGGTGGTAAAGGTTGCGCAGGTCGCGAAGCCGGCGCAGGTCGCGAAGGTCGTGGAGCCGGTGAAGGTTGCGAAGGTTGCGAAGCCGGTGAAGGTCGCGAAGCCGGTGAAGAAGCTGGGCAAGAAGCGCGCCCCGCAAGGCAAGCGTTATAGCGATGAGCAGAAAAAGGCGGTGCTTGATCTGGTTGTGGCCGTCAACGCCAAAAAGGGACGCGGTGGTTTGAGTGCCGCGACCAAGAAGTTTCGGATTTCGCCGCTGACGATTAGCAGTTGGTTGAGGAAATCCGGGTTGACCATGCCCAAAGCAGTGAAGGCGGACAAACCGGTGAAAGCTGCGCGGGTCAAGAGCGGGGTGAGCGCCAAGCTGACGACTGCCATAAGCAAACAGATCGCCAAGGCTGAAAAGGACCTCGCCAAGCTAAAGGTGATGATTGGTTCGCTCAAGTAGAGTCGACGGCAACTGAATTTGATCAAGCCGTCTCCCGCTAGCGGGGGACGGCTTGTTTTGTTGGGGTAGGGAGCGGGCGGTAAACAGATGCGGATTCAATAGGCCACAGTTGGCTTTGGGTTGTGACTGGCGTTGTCCGGGTTGTGCGGACCATGGGATTGGTGAAGTTGTTTGGTGCCACCCGCGCCATCGAATTCGTGGCGTTCGCAGGAAAGCGAGAAGGCACAGGCGGTGGCAAATGTCAGGAGGAGGAATCGCATCAGGGGGATGCAATAGCCGCATGGCCGAAAAATGCAATCCTCAAGCCGAAATATCCTGATGCGGGCGGAGCCAAGACGCCACGGCTTGTGCCGCGCGCGCATGAGTTCCGGTACCACCGAGTTTTGCTGCGGTTTGTGCCAAGCGGGTTTGCAACATGGCGCGCTGGTCTGGATATTGCAGAAGCTGTTGCAAGGCTGCGCTGATCCGTAGCGGGTTGGCCTCGGTTTGGATGAATTCTTCTACGACTTGCTCCCCTGCTAGGATATTGACCAAGCCGATATATTTCAAGCGCACCAGCAATTTGCCGGCAAGATAAGTGGGCCACGCCACTTTGTAGGTCAGGCAATAGGGCATGGCGAAATACGCGGCTTCCAAGGTGGCCGTGCCACTTGCGATGATGCCGCAGCACGCTCGCTGCATCAAGGTGTGGCTGCCGCCCGTGGTTATTTTCAGATAGGAACCGGCCATCGAGGCATCGGCCAATTGGCGCATTTGGGCGGCGAGTTTTGGCGAGGCGGCAGGTGCTTCGAACTGGAGAGTGGAGCGCCAGGCTAACAAGCGTTTGGCGGATTCGAGCATGACCGGAAACAAGCGTGCGACTTCCCGCTCGCGGCTTCCAGGGAAGAGGCCGACCAAGTTGACGTCTCGTTGGACATCCACCAGCCGCTGATGTTCCAGTTCATCAACCAAGGGATGACCGACAAAAATTGTTTTCAACCCCGCGCTGGCAAAGAGCGGTTGCTCAAAGGGGAAAAGACACAGCATTTCATCGAGCAGGCGCGCCATTTTTGGAATGCGTCGTTTGTTCCAAGCCCATACTTGGGGGCTGATGTAATACAATTGGCGGGTTTCCGGGCAGGCGCGCCGCACGGCTTCGGAAAACCGCAGATTGAATCCCGGATAATCGATGAGCAACAAGACTTCGGGGCGCAACGCCACGACCTCGGCCAGCATTTCGTTAAAACGCCGCTTGAACCAACTGTAATGTTTCAAGACCTCCCACAAGCCCATGACCGCAGCGTCCTCCACCCAGTTTTTCACCCCCGCGCCGGCGACTGCCGCCATTTCCGGGCCGCCCGTGCCGGCGATGCTCAAGCCGGGCCGCAACCTGAGCAGCGCGCGCAACAACCCTGCGCCGTGCGCATCACCGCTGAGTTCACCTGCGACCACATAAATCCGTTCCGCCATGCACGGACTTGCTAAACCGCGGACGTCCCAATGGCGACGAAAATCCGGCGCAAACATCGATTTTCAAATAAATTTCCTTAAAATTGCGGAACTTTCAGACTTACGCATTGATTTCACAGCGGTTTCCGTTTTGTCTCTTGGGCGCCGCACTAACGCACACCCTTTCATATGTCCCTAGACAGTCCAGACAGCAGTCCAGATATTCCACGTCCGATCGGTGAAATCGTTCAAGGGCCCAGCGCCTTTGATCAATTCATGGACCGCAACCAGAAAAACCTCATTATTATGGCCATCGTTGTTGCCATTGCCGCCGCGGGCATGGTGGTCTATCGGGGGATTGTCAGCAGCAATGAGCATAGCGCCGGTGCCGCACTCAACAAGGTCGACGATCTAACGTCACTGCAAGGCATCATCAAGGAGCATGCAGGAACGGCGGCGGCGGAGAGCGCGCAGGTTTTGCTGGCTGCGCGGCAATGGTCGGAAGGCCAGCAGGATGCCGCCATTGAAACGCTGAAAAAGTTCATCGCCGCCAACAGTGATCATCCGGCGCGCCCCACGGCCCAAGCCAGCCTCGGTTCAAAGCTTCAAGCCCAGGGCAAGATGGCGGATGCCAAAAAGGTGTTCCAAGAACTGGCCGAGGATCCCTCCGCGCGCTTCTTGGCACCCTACGCCCTGCTTTCTCTTGGTGATATCGCCAAAGCCGCGGGGGATGCAGAACAGGCGGCAAAGTTCTATCAAAAAGCCAAAAATGATTTTGCGGACAGCAGTTTCTCCAGTGTCATTAGCCAGCGCATATCGATGTTGAAGGCACAGATGCCTGTTGAAGTTGACGCGCCACCACCACCACCGCCACCGGCACCCGTGCCGCCAGCCAAGCCCGAGGCGGCGGTTGCGCCGGTCAAGGACCCATCCACGCCCCCTCCGGCCGCCCCCTCCGTGGAAACCGTGCCGCCTGCCACACAGGTGCTGCCGGCCGTGCCAGAAGCGCCTGCTCCGGTGCAAGATTCGCCTGCGGCTCCGCGTAGTAACTCAGACGAGAAGCCGGCCGCCGCCGCGCCCCCTCTCAAGCCGTGATTTTGTGTCCGTTTGATAAGTATTAACCATCACCCATCTAACTACCGTGTTGCCGTTCAAAAAAGTAATTGGTCAAGATGCCCGCGAATCAACCCGCCCATCCCCCGAGGCTCCAACCCCCTACCGTCAGCCGGAACCTTTGACGCCGCCAAGTGCCTCATCGCCCGTGGCTCCAGCATCCGTTCCAGTGTCTGTTTCCCGTGCGCCGTCCGCCACCACCCGCAATATCCTTTCTTCGGATGTTGAAATCAAGGGCACGGTCAAGTTCACCAATGACCTCATCGTCGATGGTAAAATCGAAGGTGAAATTTCATCGGACGGGAGCTTGACTGTTGGAGAGAATGCGCGGCTCAAGGCGGAAATCAAGACGGCCACAGTGGTGGTATATGGTAAAGTTCATGGCAACATCACCGCTTTGGAGCGCATTGAACTCAAATCCACTGCGGAAGTGATCGGAGACATCCGCACCAAGACGCTATCCATTGAGGCGGGGGCCATCTTTGTGGGTAAATCCACAGTCGGCACGCCGACCCAGGTTCCGGCCCAAGCAGCGGCACCGGCTTCCGCACCGGCTCAAGCGCCGGCTCAAGCCCGTCCGCAAACAACGGTTCCAGCGCCGGCACAAGCGCGACCGCAAACACCGGGTCCCGTGCCGGCTCAAGGTCAGGGTTCCCAGTCAGCAGGCAAACCGGCCGGTGCTGAGGCGGCAAAGCAACCCACATTGCCAGGTGCCGTTTGATTTTCAGCTCCGGACACGGATGATCCGGAATATCTGAATTTTTGTTATGGCCGTCGAGTCCCCATCTCCGCGCCAACGCATTGAATTGACGTGCCCCGAGTGTGGCCACGCGCAATTTGAGCCCGCGATGGTGGTTTCCACGCAATGCCACAACTGCCGTGCCAATATTCAGGTGCGCGATGGCAAGGCGGTATCGCGTACGAGTCCGACCATGCGTCTGGCGCAACCGCGGCGCGATGCGGAGCCACCCCCAGAGGAACCCCCGCAGAAGCCCAGTTTGCCGGTTCTCAGCCCACCGCGGGTCGCTGCGGTGCGCCATCCGCTGCTGCGGTTTTTGTTTCCACCCAAGCCGCCGCGCGAGATTCTATGTTTTGATTGCGGTCACAATTACACGGCGGCGCCTGAGGCGCAGTCGAGCCAGTGTCCGCGTTGTTGCTGCTATGTGAGTCTGCTAGACTATGTGATTGACGGGCCATGGAACCGTCGTATCCAGACGCGGGGCGACGTGAAGATCCTCAAGTCCGGGTCTGTTAGCGGAGGCGGGATTCAGTGCCACAATCTCACTGTCATCGGTGAGCTCGGCAGTTCGGTTGATTGCTCCGGTGATATAGTGATTCGCGGTCACGGCAAGGTTCTTGGCAAAGTCAACTGCCGCCAACTGCGCATTGAACGCGGGGCGCGGGTTGAGTTCCTGCATGCGGTCACGGTTGCCAGTGCTTACATCGATGGTCACGCGCGCTGCCAGATATTTTGCGACGGGACCATCACCCTTGAAAAGCGCGCGCATTTACAAGGTTTCGTGCGTGCTGCGGCGATTGTGGTCAAGGCCGGGGCGAAACACACCGGAACCCTTGAAATCCTTCAGCAAAATCCAGGTGGCATGCCACCCGCAGATGGCGCAAAGTTGAAAGTCTCCAATGATGAGCTATGAGTCAGGTGCAACGAGTTTTTTCACCCCATGAACCCATCCATGCATGTTCCTCCCGTGATGGACTTGAAGGCAGAAATTCTGGCCCTCAAGCGCGCCCGCAATGCGGTCATTTTGGCGCATAACTATCAGACTGGCGAGATTCAGGACGTAGCGGATTACGTGGGGGACTCGCTGGGGCTAGCCTATCAGGCCAAGGCCACCGCGGCCGATGTCATTGTTTTCTGCGGGGTTCACTTCATGGCGGAGACGGCGAAAATCGTCAACCCCGGCAAGCTCGTGGTGCTGCCCGATGCCGATGCCGGTTGCTCGCTTGAGCAATCCTGCCCGGCGGAGGATCTCGCGGAGTATCTCAAGGCAAATGCCGCCAAGAACCACTACGTCATTGCTTATATCAACTGTTCCGGTGCGGTCAAAGCGCTGAGTGATGTCATCTGCACTTCCGGCAATGCGGTGCAGATCGTCAAGGCGGCCCCGGCGGAGCGTCCCATCCTGTTTG
>JBILFE010000275.1:0-5401 GCA_044351705.1 Luteolibacter sp.
GGGCGATGGTGATTCACTTGTCTTCACGCCTGGCGCTTTGCGCGCCAAAATGTGGCTCACCTACGCGCTGGGTGGCGAGGCTGTGAGCTTCTGGCTCTGGCGTGCGCACTGGGCCGGACAGGAGTTGGAACACGGCAGCGTGGTTTATCCCTGGGGTGATGAAAGCGCCAATACATCAGAAATTCGCACGGTGGCAGGAGAGTTGGCCGCGCATGCCGACTGGATGCGGACCACACGTCCCACGCCTGCTGCGGTTGCCCTGCATTACGGAGTGCCTGCTCAATGGCAGTTCGAGGCCAGCCCCATCGCTGGCGCCTTCAACTACGACTCAGCCATCACCGCATTACACCGCCTGCTCTCTGACGCAGGCATCCCACGGGACGTGATCATGGCGGGTGCAACGGTTGATTGCTATCAGGTTGTCTTTTCGCCCTACGTGCCGGCCATTGACCTGGACCTGATGAAGCGCATGCGGAACTATGTCGAGCAGGGGGGTGTCTGGGTGCTGGGACCGCTATCGGCTTGTCGCACACCAGAGGCCACAGCGCATCGGGACGCCTGTTATAGCTCGGACTTTGAAAAATGGCTTGGCGTTCATGTGCGCCACAGACTGACACCCGGCGGCGTTACAAAACTGAAAGCAGCCGGAGAGACAGTCCCTTGCCGGCTCTGGTGCGATGCGTATGAGCTGCTTCAGACGGATCGCCGTGTGCTGGCCGCATATTCAGGTGGACCGCTGGATGGCTTTGCCGCGGTGGTGGAATGTCCGATCAACAAGGGGCGCGTGATTCTTCTCGGCACCCAGCCGGATGATGCGTGGCTGAAGAAGCTGATCAAAAGCCTGACACCGCGAGTAGGAATTGAGGCTGATCCGGGTGTTGTGGTGGCGGAGCGCGTGACCGCAGATGGCAAGCCAGCAGGCACTATCATTGTGAATACCCAACAAGAGCCGGCAACATACCGGACGGGTGCTTCGGTGACGAAGACGCTCGCCGGATATGCGGTTGAGATTCGGGGCAAGGACTGATTGACAGGGTTGACCGATTTGTCCAGCTCTTCGTCTCATGACTTAATCTCATTACTTTGTCTAGCACAGATTAAGTAGGGAGATTCAGTAAGGAGATTAAGTATGGCGCTGCCACCCAGGCATTGCCCAGTTTCCAGTTTCGAGTTTCAAAAGCTATTCGCGCATTCCCGCATTCGCACATTCGCGCACTTCCCCCCTTGTCACCTATTTGTCACCTATTTGAGCTATTGCCTTTTCCTGCCCCTTGGCCTCATACTAGAAACATAAAAGAGGTTAGGTGGCTTGTAAACAGGCACGGGTCGTGTGGATCAAGGCTCGTTTAAGAAGTGTTATACGCCACCTTCACATCAGCCGCGAAAGCGGCTCAGAGGAGTACAGGCATGAAAACAAGAAACATAATGGTCATCATCACTGCGATGGCAATGCTGGTTGCGCCTTTCGCGCAGGCGGCGAGTTACTACTGGGACAGCAACGGCACGACGACCGGAGCCGGCGCAACGCCCACCGGCACCTGGGGTCTTGACAGCTTCTGGAACACCGACGCCACCGGTGGAGCGGCTGGCGCGTTCCAGACCGCAACACTCGGCACCGACGATCTCTTCTTCTCCGCTGGCACCGATGCGGTCAACCCTTACACCAATGGATTGAATTCCGCGACGCAGATTGCCCGGCTGGTCACCTTCGAAGACGGAACAGTCACGCTCAATAACGGCACCCTCAGCCTTGGCCACGGCGGTGGTATCACGGTATCCAACAGCACTGTCATCGGAGCAACGATCAGCTCCGGCCTGACCCTCTCCGGCAAGCAGACGTTCAATGTCGCCGCAGGACAGACCCTCACCCTGAACACCGGCACCTTCACCCGCAATGCCGGGTCAACGCTCAATGTCCTGAGCACCGGCACCGTCACACCCACCATGACGGGTTTGGCCACGGGTTCCTTGGTGAACAACATCATCGGACCCTGGGCGAGCTTTGGCTCGGGCGCTTCGACGACCTACGCCACCATCAACGGTAGTGATAACATTATTGGCCTCGGCTACACCGGCGGCGCAGACGGCTCTTCGGCTGCGGATGCCAATGCGTTCACCAGCGCCACCGCGAACTACGATCTCACCACTGCAGCCGTCACGCTTTCCGCCAGCCGCACGGCCAATACCTTTCGTTCTGCGGGCGCAGGCGGGGCTATTGACCTGTCCACCACGGCGGTGACGCAGAACCTGACGCTCAACGGCATTCTCGCCACCGGTGCCAGCGGAACGCTGACCATCCAGCGAACGGCGGGTTCGGGCACCCTGGTCATCGGCGCTGCCAATGAACTGGTCATCGGCGGTTCGCAGGCCGTCACCATCAGCGCACCGATTTCAGGATCGGCCAAAAGCCTGACTTACAGCGGCTCCAGCACACTCAACCTGAGTGCAGGGACGTTTACCGGTGGCCTGAATGTAAACTCAGGAACTCTCAATGCTGCTTTTACTACTTATACCTCGGCCAATCTAGCTGCCGGGGCTACTTGGAATTACGTCAATGCCTTCGGTAACAATCCTACCTTCTCCAACCCCTTCACGATCAATGGTGCATTCATCAAGACGGGCAACGGAAGCATGACCTTCGGCAGCGGAGCGACCATCAGTGGTTCAGGCTCCTTGTCTTTCAGCGGACAGGTCACCATCGCCATCAACTCCGACAACCCGAATTTCACCGGAACGATCATTGAGGCATCTCAAGGAGGTGGGGGCTTTAATATTGGTCATAATGGCGCGCTTGGAGCAGGCCTGCTTGTTTTTGGAAACAACAATAACGACATCCGATCCACCGTAGGTGGTCCTGGCTACGTCGCTGCTTACAACAGCACTTATCGTTTCGACGCCAGCAGGACGTTTGGCGGCAACGGCGTCAACCTGAACTTTGGCTCGGGTGCGGTGACGTTGAATTCCAGCCCCACTCTGACAATCAGCAGCCAGACCACGTTTGGTGGATCGATTGGCCAGACCGGCGGGACCCGGACGCTTACCAAGTCAGGTGCAGGCACGCTTGTTCTTGGCGGCAGCACGTCCAACACCTACGGTGGGCTGACGACGATGGCTGCCAGCCAAGGTGGCATCCTCCAGCTCGCCAAAACCGGCACGGCCCAAGCCATCGCCGGCGGCGGCCTTACCATCGGCGGCGCCGACAATTCCTTGGCGAAAGTGACTTACACCGGCGGCAGCTCTGACATGATGGGCACGGGAACGGTCACCATCAACGGCCGCAGCCGATTCGATTTCAACGGCCACACGGACACCATCGGCAACGTTTCGATTGTCAACGCCGGCGCGATTAGCGACGTAAACTCGATCCTCAACACCGCCGGCACCGGCAATCTTACCATCGGCACACTGGGCATCACTCCCGTGGCAGGCTTAACCACCCAGATCAATGCGGGCAACACGGGCACGATCACCCTCGGTGGCAACGTAACCTTCACCGCCGCGAACACCGGTCAGGCCCGGTTCACCGGCCAGACTTTCACCGTCGGCGCTGGCACTGGCCTGGGTCAGGACTTGCTCGTCGACGCGAGCATTTCCGGCACGGGTGTGGGCCTCACCAAGGCGGGCACCGGCCGGCTAGCCCTCTCTTCTGCCGCCAACACCTACGACGGTCTCACTACCGTCTCGGATGGCACCCTGAAGGTAATCACGCCCGCCACTCTGGGTAACGGCTCCGGCGGCCTGACCGTCGCCGCCAATAAATCCTTCATCTATGCCCCCACCGTCGCCGGGGCGATGGACCTCGGCTCCGGTGTTTTGACGCTCAGCAGCGGCACCACCACTGCCATCGGCACCGCCTTGGGTGGCACCGCCGGCCAGTCGGCGATCACCAGCTCCAGCGCGGCGTCACTGGCGGGCACAGGCGTTGTGAATATCTACCTCATCCCCGGAGTCGCCCCCGTCGCAGGCACCCACAACCTGATCACCGCCGCCAGCGGCTTGGCGGGCGGAACTTACACCCTCGGTGCCGTCTACAATAACACCGACTTAACGCTCTCCAGCTTCACCCGCTCGGCCACCGCCATCAGCGTGGACGTGGCTGCCGCCACGCCACTGAGCGGCAATGTGTACTGGAAGGGCGGACTCACGGGCAACACGGGTGTCTGGTCGGCTTCCAACGGTAGCAACCTGAGCAACTGGCAGCAGCCCGATGGGACGGGCCAACCGCTCGCCCCCGGCGCGACGGCCGATCTGGTCTTCTCCGCTACGACGACCCCCGGCACCATGGCCGGAATGACGCTCGGCGCGAATATGTCCGTCAACTCCCTGAAGATCAACAACACCGCCTCGGCCTTCGCTTTGACTGCAGACGGCAACACGCTGACCCTCGGCACGGGCGGCATCACAATAGCATCTGGTGTTCAAGCATCCTCCATCGCCACCCCGGTGATTCTAGCTGCCGCCCAGACGTGGTTGAACAACTCGGCCAACGCGCTCACCGTAAACGGCGGCATAAATAACAACGGCAACCTGCTGACCATCGATGGGAGCGGTTCCTTCAATTTGAATTCAGGAGTCATGAGCGGTAACGGAGGCATCACCAAGAACGGAACGGGCATCCTCGTCATGGGCTCTAACCCGGCCGCAGCCCACACCTACAGCGGCACCACCACCATCAACGGTGGCACCGTGATGTTCGGCACCTTGCCAGCAGCCTCGGGTCTGACCCTCAACGGGGGTGTTTATGAGGAGTATTGGACGGCCACCTTCACGCGCACCCTTGGAGCGGGCGCGGGGCAGGTACAGATCCTGGGCGGAGTCAGTGGGTTCAGCGAGAACGGTAGCACCGGGATGACCATCAAACTTGGTAATGGTACAGCCACAGTGGTGTGGGGTGCCCTTGGCGAAGGTTCCGCCGCCGGCTTCTTCAATCCCTCCACCTTGGTTCTGCAATCGGCGGCCGCGCAAACAGGCTCCACCCTGGACTTCCAGAACGGCATCGATCTCAACGGCGCCACCCGCACCATTCAGGTTAACAAGACCTCGAACTTGACTTCCGGCGCGACCGTGTCCGGGGTGATCAAAAACAGCAATCTGACGACCGCCGCCGGGCTGACCAAGACCGGTCCCGGCAAGCTGACCCTCTCCGCCGTCAATATCTATAACGGCGATACCACGGTCAACTCTGGCACGTTGCAATTGAACAACGTCAACACCAGCAATCAAAACTCCACTGTCACCATCGCTGCCACCGGTGCCACGCTCAACCTCAACTTCGGTACCCTCACCAATACCGTGGACAAGCTTTTCATCGGAACCACCCAGAAGGATCCCGGGGTGTACGGCTCAGCTGACATCTCGCAGATCACGGGAACTGGCAAGCTCAAAGTCAAAACGGGCCGGC
>JBILFE010000277.1:0-5390 GCA_044351705.1 Luteolibacter sp.
CGTGGGCCGGCCACGCGGGTGGTGTTGATGACGCCGCAGGGCGTGCCCTTCAAACAAGCGCTGGCGCGGGAACTCGCCAGTGAATCCCATCTGCTCATTCTGTGCGGACACTACGAGGGCGTCGACCAGCGGGTGATCGAGGCCGTGGTCGACCTGGAGCTTTCCATCGGCGACTACGTGCTGACCAATGGCGCGCTGGCCGCCGCAGTGGTGTGTGACGCGCTCATCCGGCTGTTGCCAGGCGCGCTCGGCGACGAGCGTTCGCCGGAGGACGAATCATTTTCCGATCCCGAGTTGCTAGAAGCGCCCGCATACACGCGTCCGATCGAGTTTCAAGGACGGTGCGTGCCGGATGTGCTCATTTCCGGCCATCATGGAAAAATCGCGGAGTGGAAACGCCAACAAGCACAGGCCCGTACCCGCGCAAACCGCCCGGATCTGCTGCCATAGTGCCGCTGAGTTGCTGTCGTAACGCCGCCTGCGTTCTCACGATGTTGTAGCGGCGCTCTGTGAGCGTCGCTGTGACGGCGTGTTGTAGCGGCGCTCTGTGAGCGTCGCTGTGACGGCGTGTTGTAGCGGCGCTCTGTGAGCGTCGCTGTGAATGCCATGCCGGAAGGCGTGATCCCGTTAGACGCGGCGTGTTGTAGCGGCGCTCTGTGAGCGTCGCTATGAATGAGCTGACGCCAGCCGGGAAACGCAGGTTCATTAACAGTTCATGGTCACCGGCGGTCATAGACGCGCCGCTACAACGCACAAATATTCTTGCGCGCTGCTTAGTCCGGCACGACCAGCGCACGCGGCGGTGCCTCTGTCGCTGCTGGAGCTGCTGGAGCACCGTTGTCAGGGGGCGGCTTGCGGGTGGCCACCATGAGGGTGGACTCGCCGGCACGGTGGCGGTAGCCAATGCCAAAGTCCAACGGCTCCGGCCGGGTGCTGCGGTAATACTCGCTGAGTTTGGGTTGCAGGCAGTTTTTGAACAAGGGGATCGGGCCGGGGTAAGCACCGAAGAAGCGCATCTGCCAGACATCGGGCGTGAAATAGGCCACCGGCACGCCGGAGTCGTCCTGCACCAGGGTGGTGGAATTCTCCAGCAGAAACCCGCGGATGGCGGAGAAATAACTTTCATGCATCAGATAGGACGCGGACTTCACGCAGCTATTGCCTGGGGCCAGGGTTTCGCAGAACTTGAGGAAGCCGCTGTGCTTCAGGCCGGAGTCCGAGATGTCGGTGCTGAAATAATACAAGGTGCGCGGGGTGTCGGACCCTTCCGTTAGGAAATGGATGCGGACCCCCGGTGCCGGTGATTTGGCGCTGCGTGTGGCGTCCGGTTGTGGCGTGAGCACGCCGTCCTCATCCAAGCTCACGTAGCTCACGTCGGTGATGGTTTTTCCAGAGCGGGCCAGAAAGATATAGAGCACCGGCAGGGTGCCGCTCAGCGCGTGGTTCTGCAAGTCGTCCTTCATTTTCTTGGTGATGAAGAAACTGAAGTTCAGCACGGAATTGAGTGACTCTTGGAGTGTGCGCAGTTCGCCACCGAGCGCGCGCGCGGATAACTTGGCGACGTCGGGCAAGGGGCCGATCGGCTCGATGCCACATAATACATAAGTGGAGGCATGCGGGAAAAAGGTGTCGGCGTAGAGGAAATCCGGTCCGCTGAACATATAGAATGCAGTGCCCGTGGCCGCGAAGGCCTCCGGAATCCGGGACTTCGCCCAGGTGCGCACCTTGAGAAGTTGGCGTTTTTCCAGGCCGGCCCATGCGGTGTCGAAGAACTTGGCATGCTGTTGCCAGGCGCTGTCCTGGGTCAACTCCATGGCCGCAGATCCGGCATTCGGCGGCAGGCCCGCTATCAAGCGTGCCATGTCATTGGCCGGGTTGGCCACCAGCGGCGCTTGCGGCGCTTGCGGCGATTGCGGTGCTTGCGGTGCTTGCGGTGCTTGCGGTGCTTGCGGTGCTTGCGGTGCTTGCGGTGCTTGCGGTGCTTGCGGCGATTGCGGCGATTGCGGTGCTTGGGGGTCTTGGGCCAGCAAGCCGACGCTCAGCAGGCAGGTGATGCCTGTCACTGCGAGATGTGGGAAATATCGAATCATGGATGCGTTGAGGTTGCGGGGGAAGATGACGGATTTTTCGGGGAAAGCAAGTAGAGGATGAGACCGACACCCGCGGTGCCCAGGCCAATGAGCGATTCATGGGGTTTTGAGCACGCGATGTGCCACAACATCCAGACCGACACCGCCATGAACAACAGCGGCGTGAACGGATAGCCCCAGGTCCGGTAGGGCCGCTCCAAGTCCGGCCGACGGTGGCGCAGCACAAACACCCCCATGACCGTTAGAAACGAACACAACTGCAACACGAACATCGCGCAGGTCACCACCTGCTCGAAGCTCGAGGTCAGCAAAAACAAATTGACCAGGGCGAATTGCGCCAACGTCGCGCGCACCGGCGAGCCGTGGCGGTTTTTGCCGGCGAACCAGCGCAGGCCGCGCAGGTCTTCGCCCATGACGACCATCACGCGCGGGCCGATCCACATCATGGCGCTGATGGTGGAGACCAGTCCGAGGCAAATCAGGCCGGCCATGATTTTGGTTCCCGCCGTGCCGAACAAATAGGGTCCGGCGGTGATGGCCACTTCCACTTTGCCGGCCATTTCCGCCATCGGCGTGCTGCGCACAAACACCGCGTTGACCGCCAGATACAGGCCCATCACCAACAAGGTCCCAAGGCCCACCGACAGCGGTATGACCCGCGACGGATTGCGCACCTCGCCGGCAATATACGTCGAGGCATTCCACCCCGAATACGCGAACATCACATACACCAAACTCA
Source organism: Luteolibacter sp. (assembly GCA_044351705.1). GTDB lineage: Bacteria > Verrucomicrobiota > Verrucomicrobiia > Verrucomicrobiales > Akkermansiaceae > Luteolibacter. The sequence goes on from JBILFE010000277.1 coordinate 2,830, forward strand.
CCGCAAACGGCGCGCTCACAATCAAGCCGCCATCACCCGGCCGCGGCAAAAACGACACCGCCTGCGAGTGGCCGGTGAAGCACCCCGCCCCGATCACCACCAGTACCAATGCCACCTTCAACAGCGTCGAGCCGTTTTGAAACCCGCTGCCCAGCTTGCTGTCACCTAACAAGAGAGGCGTCGCCAGCCACACCACCGCCAACGAGGCCTGCAGTGGCGTCACCCCGGGAAATACCCCGGTTAGATAATTGCCGAACGCCATCGCCGCCAGCGCCACCGGCGCCGCAAAGCCCGCCGTGGCCGAGATCCAGCCGGCCATGAAGCCGAGTGACGGATGATAGATGGTCCCCAGAAAATGATACTCGCCGCCCGAGCGCGGCATGGCCGCCGCCAGTTCCGCGTAGCACAGCGCCCCGCACAAGGCGCACACCCCGCCGGTCAACCACAGCATCAGGATGGCGAAGCCGCTGGGTAAATCGCCGACCTGAAAGCCGAGGCTGGTGAAGACGCCGGTGCCTATCATGTTGGCGACCACGATGCAGGTTGCCGTGAGCGCGGAAATGCGCCGGGCGGGGGATTTGTTGGAGTCGGTCATCGGTGCGGGCGCAAACCATAGCCACCGATTTGCAAATGGAAAGCACCGTGTGCAATGCCTTGGCGATTAGATGGCGGCACGGATTTTTTCCAAGCCTGCCAGCAGGTGGCCGCGGGTGCAACCGAAATTAAGCCGGATCCAGCCGGGCCAGCCGAAGAATGTCCCGTCTGATAGAAACAAGCCGGCGCGTTTTTCAAAGTGTTCGGCGGGGTTGGCGACGCCCAGTCGGCGGGCATCGATCCATGCCAGATAGGTGGCGTCCCCCGCCATGATGGAGAGCGCCGGGCAGTGGGATTGGATGAAGCAGGCCAAGGTGTCGCGGTTGGTTTTCAGATAGGCCAGCAGCGCTTGGCGCCATGGTTCGCCATGGCGGTAGGCGGCTTCGGCGGCGTGGTAGGCCAGCGCGTTGATTTCTGATAGAGTGTGGCCGCGGGCGGCGGCGAAGCGTTGGCGCAAGGACTCATCCGGGATGACGGCGTAGGCATAGCCGAGGCCGGCGATGTTCCAGGTTTTGCTGGGGGAGAGCAGGGTGATGCTGCGGCTGGCTAGGGCTGGCGGCAGGTTCAGCGCGGAGAAATGCGGGGTGGCCGCCTCATCGAGAATGAGGTCGCAGTGGATTTCATCGGATACGAGCACCAGCTCATGCGCCGCGCAAAACTCCGCCAAGCGCTGGATCTCTGCCGGCGTGAACACCCGGCCCAGCGGGTTTTGCGGGTTGCACAGCAGAAACACCCGCGTCTGCCTGGTCACCGCGCGTTCCATCGCCGCCCAATCAAAAACCCACCGGCGGTTATCTAACACATGATCCACCGTCACCAAATCCACCCGCGCGTCATGATGCACATTGAGAAACGGTGGATAGACCGGCGTGCAGGTCATCACCGCCTCGCCCGGCGCGCAAAATGCCCGTGCTGCCAGCGATAACGCCGGCACCAGGCCGCCAAGGTGAAGGATCTGCTCTAACGGAACTTCCACCCCCCGCCGCGTCCGCAGGTAATCCAGCACCGCGGCATTCAATCCCTCATGCGGGTGCGGATAGCCGAAAACCCCATGCTCCACCCGCCTGTGGAGCGCCTCCAGAATCGCCGGTGCCGAGGCAAAGTCCATATCCGCCACCCAGAACGGATCGAGTTGCGGCCGCCGGTCATACTTGATGCAGCCGGTCCCGAGCCGGACGATGGGGGTGTCAAAATCAAATGTCATCGCCGCACAGTCTTGACGGCTGAAGGCCGCGATCAAGCGCAAACATGCGTGCCGATGTCGTTTTTGCGGCCCGGGCCTTGGGCGCGGCTGATTACTTCAACCCCCTTGGGCGAAAGTTGGGTGAGTACGCAATCCAAAATGTAGTTATGGACTTCAGTCCGTTCTTCCAATAATCGGACTGACGACATCTGGGTGGTCCGATCGGACCACCCAGATGTCGCGGTCATGGCTGCGTCCTTGACTACGTTCGCATCAGCTAGACGTTGAAGCGGAAATCGACCACATCGCCATCCTTGATGACGTATTCCTTGCCTTCGATGCGCACCTTGCCGGCGACCTTGGCGGCGGCTTTGGTGCCGGCGGCGACCAAGTCGTCGTAGTGCACCACTTCCGCGGCGATGAAGCCGCGCTCGAAATCGCTGTGGATGACGCCCGCGGCCGCCGGGGCTTTGTCGCCGGCGGTGATGGTCCAGGCGCGGGTTTCCTGCACCCCGGTTGTCAGATAGGTGCGCAGCCCCAGCAGATGATAGACCGCGCCGATCAGGCCGGTGACTCCGGAATCGGTGACGCCCATGTCGGCGAGAAACTCCGCGGCATCCTCCACCGGCATTTCGCTGAGTTCTTCCTCGATGCGGGCGGAGACCACCACGGCCTCCGAGCCGCTGTGCTCGGCCGCATAACGCCGAACCTTGGCGACTTGCGGGTGGGCGTCCGGGTCGGCGAGGGCGGCGGCCAGCTCGGATTCCGACACATTGCAGGCGTA
>JBILFE010000280.1:0-5373 GCA_044351705.1 Luteolibacter sp.
ACCCTGAAAATCGCCATTCCGATGGCTGACGGAGTTTTTAGCGAGCATTTTGGCGGGGCGAAAGCATTTCATATTTTCGAGGGGGATCGCAAGACGCTCCGCTTGGGGGATCATGAGGTTTCCGCCGCTCCAGAACACAAGCCGGGGTCTCTGCCCAAGTGGCTTGAGCAACAAAAGGTGGATGCGCTGGTGGTTTCCGCAATTGGCGAGCGGGCGCTGGTCATGCTGGCGGATGCGGGTATCGAAGTATTCCTGGCCGCTGGGGATGTGCAGCCCTCCGCATTGGCAACCGCCTGTCTGTCAGGCAAGCTGTCACGGGCCAACCAGCAGAACTCTCGCTGTGAAGGGCATCATGATCACGATGGACACGAATGCCACCACTGAGACACCGACGCTGAATGACTTGCATCACCATTGTTTTGCCTGCGGCGGATTGAATGCCCACGGACTGAGGCTCCATTTTGAGGTTGATGCCAATGGTGTCGCAGCAGCGGTTTGGCAACCCTCCGCTGCATTTCTGAGCTATGCGGACCGTGTGCATGGCGGCGTGATTGCGACGCTGCTGGACAGTTCGATGGTCCACGCGCTTTTCGCGCGGGGTGTGACCGCGGTGACAGCGGAGCTAACCATCCGTTATCTGCAAAGGGTGCATATTGGTGATCCGATTCACGTCACCGGTTGGTTTGATGTCAAACGGCACGCGATTTACCTTTGCCGAGCCGAGGTCCATCAAGGCGGTGTTCTCGCCGTGAGGGCGGCGGCCAAATTTGTGGCCATGCCCGACCCGCCCGCTCCTGCGTGATCGGTATCGGCCGATGAGAAAACGGCCATGCTCAATATGCCGATGCCAGCACCCACCAGATAAGGATTCCAGCGCCCTGAGAGCAGCGAACACTCGCAGTATTCGTTAGGATCGGGTTTCATGATTTGAGAAAGCTTTTGAGCATCCAGATGGTCTTTTGGTGGAGGGTGACGCGCACCGTCATGAGGTCCTGGGTTTCGGGGTCATTGGATTCTCCCGCGAGATCGCGTGCGCACGCCGCATCCCGGACCAGTTTCTCATTGGCGGCAAGCAAGGCGCGAACATATTGCTCCTGCGGCAGTGGGGCAACGAATTCCTTCATTTGCGCGGCAGCGGCAAGTGCGCCAAGGCCGCCGATGGCATAGGCATCCAACGCCCGGATCCGCTCGGCGATTTCGTCAATCGCCGTAAAGAGCTCCTCATATTGGGTCTGGAATGCGGTGTGGAGCGCGAAGAAACCGGGACCTTCCACATTCCAGTGGGCGAGATGCGTGAGTGACATCAGTGCGTAAGAATCGGCCAGAACCTGGTTGAGACTGTTGCAAAGTGGGGTGGCGGACTTGGGGGCGGCTTGTTTTGTTTTCATCGGTTTGGAGTTATTGGGGAGGGGTTCAGTCGATCAAATACAATCTCGCCCGCATTGTCGGCGAGGAAGAGGATGCGTTTGGCCTGTTGCGCCGCGTGGAAAAGTTCTTGTGGGTCACCAGCCAGGGGCTTGTCCGCCAGGGTGTCCGTCGCGAAGGGGATTTCACACTCAAGGTGATGGCCTCGGTAGCCTGTCTGACGAAGCACGGGATGCATTCAGCGGAGGTTTGCATCAGTCGGACGAAATCAGGTTGGCGTTTTTCATGCGAAAGGGCTTGCAAGTTATTGGCGTAGGCTCATAACTGCAAGAAAAATATGTTCGCCCTCACCCTTCTCTCCGAAAACACCGTGTGCGGCGCCGGCCTGCTCGGCGAACACGGCCTCGCCTATTGGCTCGATACCGGCACTCACCGGGTTCTGTTCGACACCGGGCAGGGCATGGCGCTGCAACACAACGCTGCAAAACTCGGCATCGACCTCGGAGCGGCAGATGCCATCGTGCTCAGCCATGGCCACTATGACCACGTTTCCGGGCTGCCACTGGCTTTGGCGGCGGCACCTTCAGCCGAACTCTGGTTCCACCCCGCCGCCACCGAGTTGAAATTCATCCGATCTGCGGAGGGCCGCTCACGGCGGATTTCCACCGATTTCATGGAACGCGGCGATTTCGGCAACTCCCGCACAGTGCATCGGGTGTTAGAACCCACGGAAATCGTGCCGGGCATCTGGCTGACCGGAGGGATTCCGAGAACCAATGACTTTGAGGATGTTGGAGGTCCGTTTTTCCTTGATGATGCGATGGAGCATCCCGATCCCATCGCCGATGACATGGCACTTTATCTACCCGGGGCGACCGGGTTATGCGTGATCTTCGGCTGTGCCCACGCCGGGGCCATCAACACCCTCGATCATATTTTCCAACAGACGGGGAAACTTCCCGTCAATACGCTTATCGGCGGGTTGCATCTCGCCGCCGCCTCGCCCGCACGGATGGATCGCACGGTTGCCGCGCTTCATGCGCTGGCTCCACGGCGGATGGTCTTTGGCCATTGCACGGGTGCCCACTCCATCCACCGCTTGTGGAACGAGTTCCCGGCGGCCTGCAGCGAGATGCATGCGGGTTTGCGTCTCAGTCTCCCAAGCCCGGTATAAGTAACTATCAAAACAAGTTCAGTCATGAGTCAATTATTCGAAAAGATCCCCATGGAAGGGGTGAAAAACATTATTGTGGTTGCATCGGGCAAAGGCGGTGTAGGCAAATCGACCGTCGCTGCCAACCTTGCCATTGCCATGGCAAGAAACGGATACAAAACCGCACTGGTCGATGCTGATATCTATGGTCCGTCAATCCCGAGAATGTTCGGCATTGAAGATGCAAAGCCGGATGTGACGTCATTGGGAGACCAGGAGATGATCTTCCCGATCAGCAAGCTGGGAGTAAGAATTATCTCGATAGGATTCTTTGTTGACCGCAATCAGGCGCTGATCTGGCGCGGACCCATGGCTGCAAATGCAATCATGCAACTTTTCGAACACACGCAGTGGGGTGACATTGACTATATGTTTGTTGACCTCCCTCCCGGAACTGGTGATATCCAACTTACAACTATACAGAAACTTAATCTGACAGGTGCGATTATTGTGACAACTCCACAGGAGATCGCGCTCAATGATGCGCGAAAGGCCACGTCAATGTTCACAAATCCGGATCTGAACGTGCCAATCATCGGAATCATTGAAAACATGGCGTGGTTCACTCCTGAACAGCATCCCGATGAAATCTACCACCTCTTTGGGAAGGGAGGAGGTCTCAAAATCGCAAATGAGTTTGATACAATGTTGCTGGGGCAGATCCCACTGGTTGCAGAGGTGGGAGCGGCGGCCGAACAAGGAAAGAGCATGTTCTCACAAGCTAACAAACAGGTCATGGAGGCATTCGAAAAAATCGCGGAACGCATCATCTCAAGAGTGGAAGCTGCGCCGTGATGTCCCGCCACGATTTTCAAATCCCGGTGGCGTACACGCACCGGATTGTTTTCACCCGCGATGCCTTCGCAACGGGAAACGCGACGCTGGCGGAGATTCTGCGCGACGGCGGGGGCCGTCGCGCAATTGTCTTCATTGAGGACAGTGTCGCAGCGCTCTGGCCGGGTTTGGTCGATGCCGTGCAGGCGTACTTTGGCAACCTCGACCTGGCATTTTGCGGCACCGCGGTGCTGCCGGGTGGCGAGGTGGCGAAAGCCGATGATGCCTTGGTGCGCCGCGTCTGGCAAGCCCTCGATACCGCCCGCATCGACCGGCATTCGTATGTCCTGGCCATTGGCGGCGGAGCGTTTCTTGATGCGGTCGGTTTCGCCGCGGCCACCGCGCACCGCGGGGTGCGCCTCGTGCGCTTGCCCACCACCACCTTGTCGCAGGACGATGGCGGAGTGGGGGTGAAATACGCCATCAACGGCATGGGCAAGAAAAACTGGATCGGGACCTTTGCGGTGCCATTCGCGGTCATCAACGATTTTGAGTTTCTGCGCAGCCAGGACCCGCAAACATGCCGCGGGGGCTTGATCGAGGCGGTCAAGGTGGCCTTGGTCAAGGACGCGGAGTTTTTCGGTTGGATCGAAGCTCATTTGGCCGCGCTTGCCACACTGGAGGTGGGCGTCATCGAGGCCTGTGTGGAACGCTCGGCGTTGTTGCACGCCGATGACTGCATCGAGCAGCTCCGGCAACGCGCGGCAGACACCGCTGCCTTGCCCCGCCGCTCCATCCACCCGAACCATGAACACGAACAACCGCAAGACCCTCGACGAACGCCAGCAACTCACTGACCTGGAGCGGCTCCGGCATTCCTGCGCCCACGTCATGGCCACCGCCATCCTGCGGCTCTGGCCGGAGGCCCAGTTCGCCTACGGCCCGCCCATCGAAAACGGCTTCTACTACGATCTCGACATGCCGCACCGGATCACCCCGGACGACTTCGAGAAAATCGAGGCGGAGATGAAACAAATCGCCAGGGACAACCAGAGGTTCGAGCGTAAGGAGGTCTCCCGCGCCGAGGCGCAGGCCCTGGCGGAAGCCGGCCGCCTCGGCGGCCTAACAGATCGGCCCGGCAACCCATCCCGCTTCAAACTTGATCTCCTCGCCAAGATTCCCGACGGCGAGGCGATTTCGTGTTTCCAAAACGGCGAGTTCATCGACCTCTGCGCCGGACCTCATGTCGGCTATACGTCCAAATGTAAAAACGTGAAATTGCTGGCGGTGTCCGCGTCGTTCTACCTGGGCGATGAGTCGAAAGGCCAGCTCCAGCGCCTCTACGGCACCGCCTTCGAGACCAAGGAATTGTTGGATGCCTATCTGCACCGGCTGGAAGAGGCCAAGAAGCGCGACCACCGCCGCCTGGGCAAAGAACTCGGCCTGTTTCACATCGATGACATGGTCGGCCAAGGGCTTATCCTGTGGAAACCCAAAGGCGGGCTGGTCCGCCGGGCGCTCGAGGCATTCATCACCGAGGAACTCGACAAGCAGGGCTACGCGCAGGTTTTCACTCCGCACATCGGCAAGCTCGACCTATACCGCACCTCCGGTCACTTCCCATACTATCAGGCAAGTCAGTTCCCCGCCATCGCCGAGCGCAGCGTGCTGGAGCAACTCGCCGACGACCACGCCACTTGTGCCACCCTCAGCAACGGCCTCGCGGACGGAACCTACGAAGGTTACCTGCTCAAGCCGATGAACTGCCCCCACCACATCAAGATTTATGCCAGCGACCCGCACTCGTACCGCGACCTGCCGGTTCGACTCGCCGAGTTCGGCACCGTCTATCGCTGGGAACAATCCGGCGAACTCAGCGGCATGACCCGGGTGCGCGGCTTCACCCAGGACGACGCCCACATCTTCTGCACGCCCGAGCAAGTCGCCGCCGAAGTGACCGGTTGCCTCGATCTGGTGAAAAAAATCCTCGGCACCCTCGGCATGAACGAATACCGCGTGCG
>JBILFE010000283.1:0-5359 GCA_044351705.1 Luteolibacter sp.
TCGCTGCCTGTGGTCCTGGCGTCGACATGCCCAAGGGCACCAGCAAAGGTTACAGCTCCGCCCGCCTCACCCAACGCGACCCGAATCTGCCGGCCATCACCAACTCCACCGAGCGCAGCATCCATGGCATGATCCAACATTCCCTGGGCAAACAGTTCCGCGCCAAGGGACTGAACTACGGCCCGGCCAACGCCGCCCTGGTCGTCACCTATCTCGTGATCTATCAAGAACCAGGGATGACGGCGAGCTACCGGGATTTCTGGGGCTACGGGCGCTCGGCGGATGCCATCACCGATCTGGCGCATGACCGTGGCACCGTGAATTCCAAACGCCCGGATTACTTCCAGCGCGCCGGCATCGTCATCGACGTCATTGACAGCAACACGAATAAACTCGTGTACCGCAACTTCGCCGCCGGCGATGTGGTTCGCGGCGCCTCCAACAAGACCCGCGCCGGCCGCATCGATGCCGCCCTCGCCCACGCCCTCGCCCACGCCCTCGCCGGATTCTTTCGCTGAGCCAAACTATCAAATTATTAAATTCCAAATTCCACCCATATGATCAAGTCCAAACTCATCCAACAATTCGTCGTTGCACCCGGCACGGACGTGGACCTCAAACATTACGTGACCGACTGGACGGAAACCGAAGCGGCCCAGGAACTGGGTAAGGACGTCATCAAGGAGCGGGCCCACGAAATTCTCGGGGAAAGCCGCAAACAACTCGATGCCGCCCAGGAATTGCTCTACGCCAGTGACACCCACTCGGTGTTGCTCATATTCCAAGCGATGGATGCCGCGGGCAAGGACGGCACCATCCGCCACGTCATGTCCGGCGTCAATCCCCAAGGCTGCCAGGTCTACAGTTTCAAAAAACCTTCCGCCGAGGAACTCGATCACAATTTCCTGTGGCGCTACATGAAAGCCCTGCCCGAGCGTGGCCGCATCGGCATCTTCAATCGCTCGTATTATGAGGATGTGCTCGTCGTCAAAGTCCATCCGGAATGGCTCGGGCCGGGCCAACCGGCCGACCCCGACGACAAGTTCTGGGCAAAGCGCTACGAGGACATTAACAACTTCGAAAAACACCTCGTCCGCAACGGCACCCTCATCCTCAAGTTCTTCCTCCACCTGTCGAAAGGCGAACAGAAGCGCCGCTTTCTCGAGCGCCTCAACAATCCCGCCAAACACTGGAAATTCTCCGAAGCGGACATGGCCGAACGCGAATATTGGAAAGACTATCAGAAAGCATTCGAGGACGCCCTCAGTGCCACCAGCACCAAACGCGCACCATGGCATGTCATCCCCGCCGACCGCAAATACGTCGCCCGCGCCTTGGTGGCCGATATCGTGTGCACCGCCATTCAGGATCTCAAATTGGAATTCCCCAAGGTGACCTCCGATAAGATGGCCAAGCTGGCCGCCGCCCGGACCCAACTGGAGACTAACCCATAACAAATACCCGCATGAAAACACCGTCATTCCAGCCGCTCGCCATCATCTTGCTCGCCATCCTTCTTGCAGCGCCACTGGCGATGGCCGCCGATGACGCATCGCGCCTGGTGCAACTCAATGGCTATTGGGCCGAGGTGTCGCGCACCGTGCGCGAAGGCGACTTCGAGGGGTATAAGGCCACCACCCATGCCGAAGGCGTCCTGGTCACCGGCATCCGCCAAACCAGCCAGCCACTGGCCAAGGCCCTCGAACGTTGGCAGCAGGACTTCGTCGACACCAAGACCGGCAAGGTCAAAGGCAACGTCGAGTTTCGCTTCTCGCAGCGGCTCGGCGACGACACCACCGCGCACGAATCCGGCATTTTTCACTACACCTCCGTCGCCGCCGACGGCCAGGTCAAGCACGATTACATCCACTTCGAAGTGCTCCTGGTCAAGCGCGGGACTTGGAAAACCCTGATGGAATATCAGAAATCCAAGGCGACCCGCGAAGAGTGGGATGCCCTGGCACCGCGGGGGGGTAGAGGTGAAGCGGACGAACAAAACCACTGATAAGAACTGGTTACACTGATTGGTTTAGAACGCGGAGCGAGCGCAAGCGAGCATGGAAAAAGCCGGCGCAGCCCTAACTGGCATGGCACCGCGGAGCGGGGCAATTTTTGATTTAGAATTTAGGATTTTCTTTGACTAGGCTCGTTGGTGAGAACGCGGGGGGGCGGAAGATGCGGAAGATCCTGCCGCAGGATGCGGCAGGCGGCACGCTGGAAGCGTGCGCCACCCATTGCGAGAACACGCGGGGGACGTTAGACAAAACTATCAGACCCTGAACGAAACCAACACCGCGTTCTCCAGCCCGCACGGCTTCATGGGCCTGACGACAACCACGGGATCCCTCGCCGCAGGCGAACACTCCCTGACGTTTGAAATCGGCGACGTGAACGATCACACCCTTGACTCTGCGGTTTTCATTTCCGCGCTCCAGGCGCTTCAGGGAGATGGCGGCGGCGATACCCCTCTTACGGAAGAGCTAAGCTCGATTCCCGAACCCTCGACATGGGGGACGATGGCGATGTTGACGGGGGCGGGGTTGCTGATGCGGCGGCGCAAAATTATCCTTTGTTCTAATCCCCCCCGCGTTCTCACGACCGCGCCTACCAAGAAAATCCTTGGCGCGGGTTGCCATTGATAGGCATTTGTTTGACCGCGCACGGTTGATAGCCCATCATTGACGCGTGAAGCGCTGCCATCTAGCCATACTGTTAGTCATTACGGGGTGTGCCCCGCCGCCGCTCATACCGGGGGATGCCTCCGCGCCCTCGCAAGTCACTCCAAAGGAGTCGATGGCCATCGCGCAGGCGTTTGCCACGCATGCCTGGCAGCCGTTTGGGCGCAACATTCTGCACGGCAAGGACCAGGCCGGCATCGGGGTCAACACGCCCGACATCGGTCATGATCCGCAAGGCAAGCGCCGCGGGTGGTGGATTCCAGGCGAGGTCAATACCGGCATTCCGTACAAGTGGGGTGGCTTTGACGACCCGGCCACATTTGTGGCGGCCATCGCCACGGGGGCGGCTGGCGGGGATGTTTCCTCACCGGCAAAGCGCCGTGCCGACAATGCCGCAGTCAGCGCGCATGCCGCAGGAGTGGACTGTTCCGGCTTTGTTTCGCGTTGTTTGAAGCTGCCGGCCGTGCACGACACCACCCAACTGCCCGCACTCTGCACCGAGCTAACAAGCACCCGGGATTTGCGAGCGGGTGATGTGCTCAACATCCCGCACCGGCATGTGATCCTCTGCGCCGGCTGGTCCAATCCCGAGCACTCCTGGCTTTACTACTATGAAACCGGCGGCGGACCGGACTACTGGAAGCCCGGCCTCAAACAGGCGCCGCTGGACGCGCTACTCGCCCTCGGTTACAAGCCGCTGCGCTATCGCGGCATGGCACGTGAGGCGGTGCCAACCGGCACCGAGCCGAAGGCAGTTCTAACGCGCGGGGTGCAGGCCACCGCCGTGAGCGTGCCGCATCCGACGGTGGGCGAGCCGTGATCGTGGGTCACCTGCCGCCGGACTTGCCAGGTGTTGTGGATGCCGGGATGAGGATTCACTGCAACAGAACACACAGGGCACGAGACCCTCGGTGAATGTCATCAGTTCCTTTCTTGGTCCACCGCACCCGCCTGGCTGCAGTTATTAGGCCTGACATTTTTTTGCTTGCACGGCGCGGGCGATTGGCTTGACTAACGACATGCGCAAACACACGACGGCATTCGGCATTTTGAGTCTATCCTTGGTGACGGGCCTGGCCCAAACCCCGCCGGCTTCGCCGCCCATCGATTATGCCGCGCGGCTGCAATCGGTGGAAACCCTCAAGGAACACATCGCCGAACGTGATGCCCGCTTTGAATTGCTCAAACAAGACTTGCTCGCCTTGGATGGACGGGTCGAGAAACAGATCGATTCCATCGTGAAGAAACTCGCGTCGCTCAAGGATTCCAACGACTCGAAGACCCGCGTGGCCAATATCAAGGAAGACGTGATGCAGGCTTTGGTGCGCACGATCTGGATCTATCGGCAGAAGCGGGTGGATGTGTTTGAGACCATGCGCAAGGATTCGACCGTGCCCAAAGAGGAGCTGGAGAAAACCCTCAAAACCTTCGATGAGCGCATCGGCAAACGCATCGAACAGGTCATGGAACTGGCCAAATCGTTCCCGGGCTATCAGGACGTCAAAAAGTATGAATCCGATGGCGGTTCTTATTACAACGGCTGGTACCAGGAAAACACCCGCATCAGCGAGGACTGGAAACAAAACCGCCGCGCCAACACCGCCGGCAGAACCGCACGCCGCGACGTGTTGCAGGAACTCGACAAGTCCATCGACCGCAATAAATCCCGCCGCGCCTCCATCGCCGATGCCCTGGCCAACCGCAAGCTCAGCCCCAAAGAGCGCACCTTGCAACAAGAAGAACTCGGCCGCATCGATGCCGCCCTCGACAATCTCGGCTCGCAACGCCGCGAATTGGTGCTGCCCAGCGGCGGCGCCACCCGCGAAATCGGCAACGACGAGGCCCATGATGCCGGAAGGATGTTAGACGACGCGCGGCGCGACCTCGCGCGCGACTTCTGGGACATCATGCGCAAATACACCGAACTCAGCGGCGAGCGCGTCCGCATCTTCGGCTTGAAAGCAAATCTAACAGCCCGCGAGGAATGGTTGAAGAACAACCCGCCGCCGGCCAAATGACCGGCCACAAGGCGGACGGCCGGATTGAGGGATGAACCATTCCCCGCATCGATGAAACCCCAAGCGGCATCCGCCAGACGCCATTAAAGCCCATGGTACTGGTTGCATTCATTCTGTTAGTCTTCGGTTATGGCCTGGTGTCGCGGCGGCTGGAGCGGACCGTGATCACCGCTCCGATCCTCTTCACGCTGGCAGGCATGCTGCTGCAACCCGTCCTTGATCGAATCGAACCGTTCAACGCCAATGGCGGAGCGTTGTTGCTTCTGGCGGAAATCGGACTGGTGATGCTGTTGTTCACGGATGCCAGCCGCACCGATCTGCGCTTCCTCAAAAGCATCCGCAACCTCGCGGCACGCTTGCTGAGTGCCGGCATGTTGCTGACCATTGTGCTCGGCGCGGTTACCGCCCGGTTCGTGTTCCCGGAGCTTTCCATTTGGGAGGCGGGGATCCTGGCGGCCATCCTGGCACCCACCGATGCCGGACTCGGCCAAATCATCGTCAACAGCCCGCTGGTGCCACTGCGCATCCGCCAGGCACTCAATGTCGAGGCCGGCCTCAACGACGGACTGTCGGTTCCCTTCCTGTTGTTTTTCATGGCGCTGGCCGTCGCCGGAACCCATGGCGACCATCCCGGCTTGTCCCGTTTCATCGTCGAACAACTCG
>JBILFE010000282.1:0-5359 GCA_044351705.1 Luteolibacter sp.
TCGTCGCGGGCCTTGCGGTGCAGGTCGGCTTCAAGGATGTGGCCCGACACAGCATTGAGTTCACCGAGGAATGGGGCCAATTGCTCAACTTCTCCGTGTTTTTCCTCTTTGGCATGCTCTCTATCCGCTCCGCTTCCGGGCTGGGCGGCAGCGCGCTGGTCTATGCGGTGCTGAGCCTAACCGTCGTGCGGATGTTGCCGGTGGCCATCGCGCTGGCCGGTGCGGGCCTGAGCCGGCCGACCGTCTTGTTCATGGGCTGGTTCGGGCCGCGCGGGCTGGCGTCGATTGTGTTAGGCCTGGTCTATCTGGAGCACGAGTTGCACCTGCCCGGCGAGCACACGATCCGTCTGGCGGTGATTGCCACCGTCATGCTCAGCATCTTCGCCCACGGCTTGAGCGCCATGCCCGGCATCAACTGGTATGCGCGCCAATGCGCCGCGCGCGGCAATGACGCGTGAGGCAATCGCCATCACCCTCGACTATCTGATCTGTCCATTCGTGCGCGAACCCCACACCCTGCGAATCGGCGGTCTAACATTTAAAGTCCGCGCCACGCCCAGCGCACCCGTGCGGAAATCGCTCTCTGCAAATGATGATGTCCCTGCATCGAAATAGGCAAGTCCCGCTCCCCCGCGTAAATTCTCCGCAGATTGCCCTTGTGACCGGAGCGGGTGTCGCCTATCTTGCCTTCTGAATAATCCTCCCATGAGTGCAACTGCCATGCTCCAACTCAAACAGCAACTATCCCGGCTCAGCGACAAGGAGCGCCGGGAGGTTGCAGCTTTCCTGCATCGCTTGAAGCAGGAAACCCCCGCCTGGCAAAAGGAAATGGCCCGCCGCATGGCCGAGATGGACGCGGGTAAGAAATTTTCCATCCCCAAGCCAAGCGCCCGCTCCTGACGTGGCACTCCAGGCATACGAACCCGTGCTGTCCGCCAAAGCCTGGGAGTTCTTCGGCTCTCTGGGCCGCAAACGCCAGCAACGTCTGGCCCGGTTGCTTCACCAACTCGCTGATTACCCACACCGCCTCGGCGAGTACCAATCCACCGATAGCACGGGTCGACCTTTGGAAAACCTCCGCCTCGAAGGCTGTCTTTTCACCTACTGGGCGGACGCCGGTGCGAAGGAACTCAGGATCCTCGACATTACGCCGCTCTGAATCGACTTGCTGGCACAAGCGCTGAGCCGTTCCTCAAGAGGGGCACGGTCAGCCTGCCCGATACTGTTTACTTAGCACTTTAAAGGCATTCTCTTCACTGGAATCCTTAAGGCCGGAAACTCGTTGCGAATGAATCAAGTTTTTCTGGATCCGCGCTTCTCTGGTTTGATTGACGATTGATGAGTTTTGATTCTTGATTGCTGATGTGAGCTTGCTTGGTGCTGGCGCTCATCTTCAAGCTCACATCAACAATCAAATATCATCAATCGAGAATCATCAATTCTCATGCGGCGGCACGGTCTTGTATCCCGGCCGTGCCCGCTAACCGGAGTGTTAGGTGCTAAGTAAGGATTTACTGACAACCGCATCCTTTGAGACCGGGGCGGTGATCCCCAACGGCGAATGATAACTCCTGCGAATTCTTGGTAGGTTTATCAATGATTGCACGCTGACATCATTGCACTCCACCCCGATTCCCGCCTGCCTGCCACGAACGTGGCTGCCGCATCTCGCGGCAGTCCGTGCCGGTGGCGGCGCGCCACCAAGTCCACCGCCATCCAGAAGGCACCTCACGCGCCCTTCTCCGCGACGCCCAATGCCATCCGCAGATGGTGTTAGAAACCCTCCATCGCTGAGCCAAGTGGGGCACGGGCAGCCTGCCCGTGTGGCACTTGCCAAGTGCCGTGTGTCGGCTTCTCCCCGCCGCTCCTCCACGCGGGACTTTGGCAAGTCACGCTCCCCCCCTCTCTCACCTGCCGCTGCAAACCAACGAGACCCGGAAAATCGCTCCGGCTCCTTTGCTGCTCCCCAAATGCTCGGATTCTGAAAAATTCTTCCTGCCTCACAGCAGGCGAGGCACCCGTTCTCCGTTAGCGAGCCAAGATTTCGCCTGCACATTCGCCGACTTGTCGCTCTGTGAGGTTCGGAAACGATTAGCGAATCGGCACTTGTCGCAACGCAGGTCGCCTGCTAGTCCTTCCCGCGTGCTCTCTTGGAACGAAATCCGCAACCGTTCTATCGCGTTCTCCCGCGATTGGAAGGGCACTACTTCCGAGAAATCCGAGCGCCAGACCTTCTGGAACGAGTTCTTCGAGGTCTTCGGCATCAAGCGCCGGGCAGTTTCCTCCTTCGAGGAGCCCGTAAAAAAGCTCTCTGGAAACTGGGGTTACATTGACCTGTTCTGGCCCGGTCGCGTCCTGGTGGAGCATAAGTCCGCCGGACAGGATCTCGACAAGGCACACGCTCAGGGAATGGACTACATCCGCGGCTTGATCGACTCCGGGCGTGCCAAAGATGCCCCGCGCTGGCTCATCGTCTCGGACTTCAATCGCATCGCCCTCCACGATCTGGAGCCCGACCAAGACCCTGACCAACAGCTCTTCAAGCGCCTGCCGCCCTCCATCGAGTTCCCTCTCAAAGACCTCCACAAGCACATCCGCCGCCTCGCCTTCATCCCCGGCTACAAGCAGCAAAAGCTCGATCCCGAGGACCCCGCCAACATCGAGGCTGCGGAATTGATGGCCAAGCTCCACGACGCGTTGAGTAAAGGCGGCTTCTCCGGCCACGATCTGCGCGTGCTACTCGTGCGCCTCCTCTTCTGCCTGTTTGCCGACGACACCGGCATCTTCAACCAGCAGGACTTCAAGCTTTTCATAGAAAACCGAACCGCCCCTGATGGATCGGACACCGGCCCCAAGCTCGCCCAGCTTTTTGAAGTCCTTAACACCCCCGATGGCTCAGTTCCCGGCATCAAAAACGAACGCCAGGCCAACCTCGACGAAGACCTCGCCGCCTTCCCCTACATCAATGGCGAACTCTTTGCAGACCCCATCCGCATTGCCGCCTTCAACGCCGGAATGCGTCAGCAACTTCTCGATGCCTGCACCTTCGAGTGGGCGCGAATTTCTCCCGCCGTCTTCGGCTCGCTTTTCCAGGGCGTCATGGACCCCATCGAGCGCCGCCAGATCGGCGGCCACTACACCTCCGAAAAGGACATCCTCAAACTCATTCGCCCGCTCTTCCTTGACGCCCTCCGCGTCGAGTTCGACGCCGCCAAGTCCGACAAGTCCACCCGTCGCACAGCTCGCCTCGAACTCCTCCAGATCAAGCTCGGCTCGCTCAAGTTCCTCGACCCCGCCTGCGGCTGCGGCAATTTCCTCGTCATCACCTACCGCGAACTGCGTGCCCTCGAACTGGAAATCCTGTTGGAACTCCACACCGGCCAGCAGCAATTCTCCGCCGACGATGTGTACAGCCTCTCCATGATCGACGTCGATCAGATGCACGGCATCGAGATCGAGGAGTTTCCAGTGCGCATTGCTGAAGTCGCCCTCTGGCTCGTTGACCACCAAGCCAACATCGCCCTGTCAGAAGCCTTCGGCCAGTTCTTCCGCCGCATCCCCCTCAAGAAATCCCCGCACATCGTCTGCGCCAATGCCTTGCGAATGGATTGGAATGACGTGCTACCGGCATCAAAGTGCTCGTTCATCCTTGGCAATCCGCCGTTCATCGGGAAAAAGGCCCGAAACGCGGAACAGCAAATTGACATGAATGCCGTTTGGAGAGAGTCAAAAGGCGCAGGGATTCTCGATTTTGTGACATGCTGGTATCGGCTCGCCGCCGACTACATACGCGAAACCGAGATTCGAGTCGCTTTTGTTTCCACCAATTCTATTTCGCAAGGCGAGCAAGTTAGCGGGCTTTGGGGATTTCTCATCACCCGCTACGGAGTAAGAATTCACTTTGCCCACCGCGCCTTCGCATGGGAGAGCGAGGCGCGGGGTAGGGCACACGTCCATGTCGTTATTATTGGTTTTGGTCTCGGAGATGTTGCGGAAAGACGCCTCTACGACTATGACCACGATCCGCGCAACCCAACGGTTAGTATAGTGTCCAATATCTCGCCGTACCTCATTGAAGGGAGCAATGCGACCCTGAGCAATCGCAGCGGGCCAATTAGCGCGGTACCCGAAGCGCAGTTCGGAAGCATGCCCAACGACGGAGGGAATCTGCTTTTTACTACCGCTGAAAAGGCCGAGTTTCTCACCGCTGAACCGCAGGCAGCGCCTTTATTTCGTTCGCTCCTGAGTGCGAACGAATATCTGCATGGCGAAAGCAGGTGGTGTCTTTGGCTTCTAAACGCGGAGCCTTCACTTGTGCGCCGCTGCCCAAATGTAGTGCAACGAATCGAAGCTACTCGAGACTATCGCCGCGCGAGCAGTCGCGAGGCGACACGCAAGCTCGCAGGCATGCCGGGTCTGTTCGGTGAGATACGCGCTCCACAATCGCGATTCGTACTCATTCCGCGCCACAGTTCCGAAAACCGGATTTACGTCCCCTTCAGTTACTTTGAATCCACCGAAATCCCGGCCGATAGTTGTATATTCCTTGAAGGCGCAGGAGCTTATCACTTCGGCGTCCTTTCATCGAGCATGCACATGGCTTGGATGCGACAAGTATGCGGTCGTTTGGAAAGCCGATATCGTTACTCCATCAAGCTCGTCTATAACAACTTCCCTTGGCCGGAAGCCGCCACCGACACGCAGCGTGCCAAGGTGGAGGAGGCGGCGCAGGCGGTATTGGATGCTCGCAAGCAATTCCCCGCCTCCACCCTGGCTGACCTCTACGATCCTATCAGCATGCCGTCCAAGCTGGCCAAGGCGCATGCGCATATCGATCGCGCGGTGGAACTCTGTTACCGCAGGGAGCCATTTGCTGCCGACCGCCAGCGCGTTGAATATCTCTTCGCCCTCTGTGAAGCCCTCAGCACTCCGCTCGTTACAAAGCAGAAGAAACCGAAAAAAGCCAGAAATCCCACAGCGCCAATAGTTCCGGAAGAGATGGAAGCAATCCTTGATTCAGTGAACCATGAAGTGGTTTCATTGGATAGAAAGATACGCAACGATTCAAATTCAAAGGCAATACTTCGAGTGCCTAAGTGGTATCACAAAGTCACTCGACAGATCAAAGATGGCTTTGAAGACGATGGCATGGATGAGATATATGAAAAAATGGGCGGATTGATAGAATCAGGAGATTTCAGGACTTGCGATGACGACCTTGCCGCAATTACGGAAGTGGCCTCTCGAAGTCCAGTTTTCGCATTGATAGGGATTCTGACAATCACGCGTGGGTCTGCGGAACATTTGCCCTCCAGGGATTTACTAAGAAAGGCGGCTGTTGATCGTTTGCGCAATCTCG
>JBILFE010000285.1:0-5343 GCA_044351705.1 Luteolibacter sp.
CCGAACGCCCTGTGATTTGCCTGCAACTCGGTTCTACATTTTTCCGAGAGTTCTTGGCGGTGTTCAACGTATGGGGGAGGGCGCACCCGCATTCCAGCACATGAGTTTCACCGCAAAACCGCATGCCACCTTGGCGACTTCCACGATCCGGAGGTATATGTCCCTATCAGCCACGTTGCTTGTGGCCAGCGTCTTGGCACTCGCGGCGGTGAGCGGTGCCATCGCACGCTCGGAGGATTTCGGCGGTGCACAGTGGATTTGGGCGGCCCCGCCGGACGCCCGCTCGGCGCTCGACCAACCTGCGGAAAGCGTGTGGTTCCGAGCCAGCATGGCCGTGTCAGAAAAGGCGCAAATCCGCTCGGCGACGCTACTCATCATGGCGGACAACCTCTATACCGCCTACCTCAATGGCCAGTATGTCGGGACCAGCGATGCGGATCCGAATGCTTGGAAACACGCCAAACGCTTCGATGTCGCACCCCTGCTGGCTGCGGGGCACAACGTGCTCGCCATCGAGGCGGTCAACACCGCGCCTGGGCCCGCCGGCTTGATTGTTAGACTCGTCGTCGAGCTGATGGACGGCCAGACCGCCGAGTTGACGACCCTGCCATCGTGGAAATGCATGAGCGAGGAGCCGCCTAACTGGCAGCAGCCGGGGCTCAACGACCAGGCCTGGGCGGCGGCCATCAGTTTGGGTGGCTTCGGGGCAGCACCGTGGGGAGTCATTCCGGTGCGCGCGGAACTGCAACCGGCAGGGCGTCGCGAGCCGGGCGACACACTCGCGGTGCCGGCGGATTACGAGTGGCCTGAAGCGCTTGTTTTCGTGGGGGATGATTGCAGCCTGTATCGACCGCTCAAGGCAACCGGCAACAGTTACGACAGTCTTTCCGTCACTGTGTTCAACCCGCGGGATTCGCGGGCCTTTCCCGAACACGACCTGCCCTCTCCCATGAAAGTGGGCCGCACCCTCTGTGTGATCAAACCCGCCAAGCCGGGGGTGATCCCGCATCTGCTCCTCAACGCCGGAGCCGGCGCGCTCGGCTCCCCATCCGTCTCCTTCGACGGCCGCTGGATCTATTTCTCCATGGCCGCAGCCGGTGACGCGTTTTACCACATCTATAAAATCAGCGCTGAGGGCGGTGCGGCTCAAAAACTAACAGACGGACCGTTTCACGACATCGACCCGTGCGAACTTCCGGATGGCAAGCTGGTGTTCACCTCGACGCGCATCGGCACCTTTGAGGAATATCACAATCCACCCTCGCGCGCCCTGTTCAAAATGGAAGCCGACGGCCGCGACATCACCCCGCTCACCCACACCATCGTCTTCGATAACGAACCGGAAGTCATGGCCGACGGCCGCATCCTCTTCATCCGCTCCGACAATTTTTTTGGCCGCGGCAAAGTGGAAACCCTGCTGCACGCCATCCATCCCGACGGCACCGCCGGCTTGACCGAGTTTGGTTTGGATCTGGGACCGGAATACGGTGGCCGCCTGCGCGCCTTCAACTGTGGCAGTCCGGCACCCATGGCCGATGGCCGGGTCGCCTTCCTAACGGAATCAGGGATCGCCGTCGGCAACGCCGGATCCTCCGCGGCACAACTGCGACACTTGCAAGTGGCTGCCGGCGACGTCGCCGCGCTGCCGGATGGTCGCTTGCTGTGTACCTTGCCGGGACGGGGTGCCCGCAGCGGCCGGAGCAGCCAGGCCGGCGCGGGTCGGCGTGCGGCCAACTACTCAAAGATCGGGATTGTCGATCCCGCCCAAGCTAACAACAAGGTGGTGACCATCTTTGATTCCACCACGGTGCCATTGCACTCGCCGGTGTTTGTGGGGGCCCGCCCGCGCCCGCCCATTCTGCCTAACACGGTGAATCCCGGCAAGGCGGCAGCGTCCCATCCCACCGGGGTCCTGGTCTGCCAAAACGCGCGCTTCACCAAAAACACCACCGCCGGTTGGCCTCACGTCAGGGCCATCCGGGTGCTGGCGGCCAAGGGACTCACACTGCGATCGTCTCATTCCTACATTGTCCACGCCGGCAGCGAGGTCACCGAACTCGGCACCGTGCCACTTGCCGCGGATGGGTCGTTCGCCGTCGAGGTGCCCGCCGACACCCCGGTCGCCTTTCAGGCCGTTGACGCCGAAGGCCGCTCGGAGCTCAATGAAATGTCCTGGATTTATGTCCGGCCCGGAGAAACGCGCAGTTGCGTCGGCTGTCACCAACCCCGCCAGGATGCACCTGCGGTCCCGCTCCAAAGCGTGCAGGCCTTGCTGGTGAAGCCGCTGAGTTTGTTAGGACGGGGCCAGCCACATCGCTTTCGTGGTAATAACGCCGCAGTCACCGGCATGACGGAGTTGCAGTTTGATCGCTTCCGCGAAGTCGCCGGAATCAACCGCCACAGCGATAGTCCAGCCCCCTTGGCGACCGGGGCGCAGGAAGTGGCCGCACTCATTGCCGGCTTGAAAGATCCCGATGTCAATCTGAGGATTAGCGCCGCCCAGCGCCTCGCCATCTTCCGGCAGCGCAGTGCCGCCCCGGCACTCGCCACTGCTTTGGGCGATGAAAACCGCGAGGTCCGGGTGGCGGCAGCCATTGCCCTGGCTGCTTGCGGCAACCGGGAGGCGGTTCCATCATTGTTAGATAGCTTGTTGGATGCCGATCCGCTCGTCGCCCAGGCGGCGGCCATCGCACTGGAAAATCTAACTGCTCAGCCGCAACCCTTCGATGCCTTCGGTGATAAGGCCGCGCTCAGCCGCCAGGCGGAGTCCTGGCGTTCTTGGCTGCAGCAGAACCCGTGGGATGTATTGGAAAAAGCGTTGGTAAAACGCCTCTCCGGCGATGACCGCGATGACGTCCGCAAGGCGGCGCTCGCGTTGGGCCATACCGGCGGTGACGCGGGCCGCCGCGGCTTGTCCGATTACGTGCTGCGCGAGCACACGCGCAATCCCTATCCGCAATGGACCAAGTCCCATCGCGGCGACAGCGCGCGCTTCAATTCGCTCGACGACGCCAATCCGCGCACCTTGCAGGCGGCGGTGCGGGCATTGGGATGGCTCAGTGCCGGTCAATCGCCAGAAGCATCCTCCGCTACGCTGGGCATGCTCGCCACCCTACTCGACAAAAATACCAACCCGGATCAAGCCAACCTGTTTCTAGCAGAAGCAGCGGTGGAAGCCATCGGCCGCATCGGCACGCCCGAGGCCATTGCGACCTTGACGGATGCCTTTTCCAAGCTGCCTGACTACCCCCGACACACCCAGTGGTATGGCGATCACGCAGCGCTGATGGCCTGCCACGCGTCCCCGGTGCATTACTCTATCATAGAAGCACTCGATGCGAGCGGGACCGCCGGCGCGGCCTCCATCGTGCCGGACCTCATCCGTTCCGTGCCGACGGATCCGGACCGGGCGCTGCTGCCCGGCAACGATGATTATGAGACCTTGGTGGGCCGTGTGATCCGCCGCAGTGGCCAGGAAACCACGGTCAGCGAAACCTGCCTGGCACTCCTCGGCGACCCGCAGGCAACCCCGCAACCGGACATTGTAAAAGCCATATCCACCACGCACGCGTCGTGGGCCGGCACACCCGACCCGCAAAACCGCGCGGCACAGATCCTGTCACTCGTCTGTCGGGATCGTGCATTCGAGCCGCGCATCAGGCAGACCTTGGATCGCTTTGCCATGCTGCCCGTGGATATTCCGCGCGTCTTTGACACCGGCATCCCGGTGGTGACCAAGCTGCCCGCCCGCCATTGGGTCTCGTTCTTCCTGGCTCGCACCTTGGGAAATCTCGCCGACACACGCTCGGTCGACACCTTGAATGGATTGTTAGGTAAATCAGCGCCGGAGGCGGCCGCCGGCCGGCCCGATCCCCTGGGGCCTGGCGTGTTGTTTTTGCACAACGACCTAACACCATGTTGGCGCGCCGAAGTGGCTTGGGCCTTGGGACGCATCGGGGATGCTCGCGCATTTCCGGTGTTGCTAAAAACCATCGCCGATCTCGACAATGCCACCGACACCCGTCACGCCGCCGCCATCGCCGCCGCGCGCTTGGCGGATCCCGCCGGTCTGGCCGAACTGCACCGCTTGGGCCAAGACTACCCGGAAATTTCCGTCCGCCGCGCGTTGTTAGCACCCTGATGAATCATCATGAAGCTTGTCAAACTTCTCGCCAACCTCGGCTATGGCTCCCGCAAGGAAGTCCAGCGCCTGATCCGCGCCGGAGCCGTCACCGATGACAGCGGGCGCGTCCTCGGCGAGGCCGATAATCCGCCGCATGCCAGCATTCGCCTGCGTGGCGAGGAACTCGATCCGCCGTTTCCGCTGTTAGTCATGCTCAACAAGCCGGATGGCTATACATGCAGCGCGGATGACCCGGGTGCCACCATTTATGATCTTCTGCCGCCACGCTTTGCCATGCGCAATCCTTTGCTCAGTCCCATTGGCAGACTCGACAAGGACACCACCGGCTTGCTGCTTCTAACCGATGATGGACAATTGCTGCACAAAATCATCCATCCGAAATCCGGTTGTCTCAAAACCTATCATGCCGTGCTGGATCGTCCGCTCGAAGGTCACGAAGCCGCATTGTTTGGTTCGGGTGAACTGGTGCTCAGAGCCGAGTCCAAGCCGCTGCTGCCGGCGAGACTTGAAGCCGTCGGCCCCACGGCCGCGCTCGTCACGTTGCACGAGGGCCGCTATCACCAAGTGCGCCGCATGTTCGCCGCTGCCGGCAACCACGTGCTTGCCCTGCGGCGGGTCTCAATCGGTGGCTTGCGCTTGCCCGAGGACCTGCCCGAAGGAACATGGCGCCAACTAACGCCAACGGAGCGCGCAAGGATTTTCATCTGAGCGACCCCGTGGGGCCGACGCCGATGCACCACTAATTCCGCCGCCTCACGGCGTGCGGGCGGCGACTTGGGTCGCTTTGTAAAGCTTGTTCTTTTGATCGATGAGCTTGCCGGTCACCATAACCCTCATGCCGACCTTGATGGCGTTTTCGTCAGCCGCTTTGCCGTCAACCGATACGGCAGCATCACCATTGATCAGAAATGTTTTGTTGTTTGCGGTGAATTTGTTGCCGTCAACAGAGGTAACCACCGGCAGTCTGGAGGCCCCCCCCTTGAACGTCGACATCACCATGCCACCACCGCCGGAACAACCGCCGTTCGGGCATCCCCCGGCGTAGGCCGTCCCTAACAGGGCAGTGATTGCAAACACCAAGCTGACGCAGAACTGAGGATTGATTTTCATGGAATGTTTTGGTTTTGAGCTCGCCCGCCGGGGCCGGCGGGGTGCAAGCACCGCAACTGACAGTTGGCAATTGACACCCAATTCCCCGC
>JBILFE010000286.1:0-5341 GCA_044351705.1 Luteolibacter sp.
GACCACGGTTTGCATGGGCTTCTGGTTTTCATACTGGAGTTTCACCCACTCGGCGGAGCGGGCGACCTTGGAGATGCGGACCTCGTCCATATCGCCGGCGAACACATAGCCGCCCCAACCACCCATGAACATTTTTGCCGGGCTCTTGATGTCTAACGGGTTGTTGTCGGTAGACGATACACCGTCGAGGCGACCATTCACATACAAGCGGGAGTCGCCCTGCTTGCAGGTGTGAATGACGTGCACCCATTCGGACATGGGGATGGAACCATCGGCGCGCAGGCCGGCACCCGATCCATAACAATCCATCGACATGCGCGGCGGCTTGCTCAGGATCATCTGCACGACCGCTTTGGGTTCGCCATTGCCCCAGCAGACGATGCGGTCACCGGCTTTTGCGGCCTTGAACCAGAGTTCGGTGGAATGGGGGCTGGAGCCGGTCGGATAGGTGGTGATATTGTCCCCGCCGAGAATCCCCTTGCCCGGTGCAAAGCGCCGGGCCTGGCCAATCACTCCGGCTGCCGGCGTGGTGCCCTGGTCCTTGGCTGCGAGCGTGCCGGTCTCATCCCGGGCCGGATCGTCCAAATGAAAGACACTTGCATAGCCGTTGGACTCGTTGAACACCGCCTTGCCGTTGGATTCGCTCACGGCATCGGGCTTGCCCCAGAATAGGTCGATTTTCTGGCGCGCGTTGCCCTTGATGGTGGGGATGCGCACCCAGATGATGGCGGTGGCGGCGGCCGCGTCCCAGGACTCGATCTGATAGGCCAGCGGTTTGCCGGCGGCGGCAAACCGCAGGTCCGCGCCGGTGGCTTGCGCCTGTTTGAAATCAAACGAATCCTGGTCCAGCCGCAGCAGCAGCGGGAAGCCTTCCTCCGAGGCCGTGGCCGGCAGGTTGGCACCTTCCGGAGTGGTTAGCACATAGAACGCCCCGGCATGCTGCCAGCCTTGGTATTGGGCGAAGCTGGTTTGAAGTAGCGCCAGAAAGGCGAGCAGGGCGAGTTGTGCTTGTTTGGTCATTGGATGGTGGATTCTATCATCTTGGATTCGCCATTGACGCGGATGCTTGTGGCTCTGGCAAGTAAACAATCCCAACGCGATCCAGGCTGCCGGTCTTTCACGTCATTGAGGGCGGCCGGCATTTCAAGGAGCGGCGGACTCTGGCCGCCGTGGCCCATGGTGAGCCAATGCGTGGAGGAATTCCGCTGATCATTGACCCTTCATGGGCGAGGGCGGCCGGAGGCCACCCCTCCTTGGTTTCCCAATCCACCGCTCCGAAATGCACCCACACCTGCTGGCCGCTCCAGGTTTTGGGCATCTCGAAGCTGCGCCGATAGGTCATGCGCTCGGCGTGTTTCATCACGCCCGACAGCGCCGACTCGATGGCAAAGGGAACGAGAATGCGGGTCTCGGTGCCGTCGCCGAGCTTGAGGTTCCATAGGCCGTTGAGGGTGAGCCAATCCTTGCGCACCAGTTGCGGCCGCGGATACTCGGGCAGAGCATTCTCGGGAGTTGCGTCCCTGGCCCGGCGGTCTTGAGCACCATTGCGGACAGGACTAGAACCACGGGTCGGTGTTTCGGTGTTTCGGTGTTTCGGTGTTTCGGTGTTTCGGTGTTTCGGTTAGAAAGCACATGCAAATGCCTCTTACGGACATACTGACATACTGACATACTGACATACTGACTTACTGACTTACTGACTTACTGACTTACTGACTTACTGACTTACTGACTTACTGACTTACTGACTTACTGACTTACCGAACCACCGAACCACCGAACCACCGAACCACCGAACCACCGGCTCTCCTGCGCCGCAGCAGGCCCGCACCTAACAACAAACCAGCCAGTGCGCTGGTTGGTTCGGGCACGGCAGTCCAGGTGAGGGTGGTGCCGGTCATGGAGAAACTGCCGTAGGGATGGAGCGCGGTGTAGGCCGTGCTGTTCATATCGTTGGAAATATTGTTGATGAGGAAATTCCCGGCCACGCTGCTGACATTGGTGAAGATATTCCACGACTGGTTCGTATTCCAGAACGCGTCGCTGAAGGCCACGCCGTTGTTGAGGATCAGATTGATTTTCGCGCCTGAAGCGATGCTCAGGGTATCCGCAGTCCCGGTCATGTCCACCTGGTCAAAAGTGGAGTTTGGATAGGTGCCCTGGGTGGCCGTATTGGATGTCAGCTCCCAATCAAAGATGGAAGCGGACCCATAACTCAAATCCCCGGTCACAGTCTGAAGGCCCGCGCTGTTGCCGGGGGCATGCGTGCCATTGATGGTGACAGCTCCGTTGACCGTGCCGATGCCTTTAAGGGTTTGGCCCGCACCGACAGTGAAGCCGCCGGAGATGGCGCTCACATCCAGCACCGCGCCGGTGGATCCCGTGTCGCCCACGACGAGGGTCGTGCTGTTGTCGATGCTGCCATCGGCACCGAGGGCCAGGGTTCCCTGCTGGATGGTGGTGGCGCCGGTGTAGGTGTTAGTACCTGTTAGCGTGGTGGTGCCGGCGCTGGTCTTGACCACGCTGTTGGTGTTGCCGCCGGTGTTGGTGATTGCCGACCCGAGGCTGAACGAGCCGGACGCGGAGCTGAGGGTGACGGTTTGGGCGCTGCTGGCGGCGGCGCTTTGCAGGACATTGCCCGTGTTGATAGCGACGCCGACGGTGTTGTCGTAGGCCCAGTCCTTGATCACGGCGCTGCCGGCGTTGTCAGTGAGGACCACGCGCATCCAGCCGTAATTGGCCGCAGTATAGGTGGCGTCCGTGTAGAGCTTGAACCCGAGATAGCCTTCCGTGCCGGCGGTGAAGTTGCCGCCGGCACCGGTGAGCATCTGGGAACTCCCATAACCGGGGACCTGGGCCGTGCCGGAATTCGCGTCGTGGTCCCAGGTGAACGACGAGTAAGTGCTGCCACTCCCGACGCCGGCCCCCGCCGCCAGATTCACGATGGCGGAGGTGTTGCCCGTGGTGGTGCGCACCGGTTGGAAGCCCGGGCTGTTCGCCACGTTTTTGCCGCCGTAGAACGCATTGATGTCCCAACCGGCAACCGGTGAGGTCATGCTGGTGTTGGAATTGCCGGTGTTGACATCCAGATAGAGCCCGTCGAAGTTGGCGGGGATGCTGAGGTTCTGGAGGTTGCTGTAGATCACGTCCGCCGCGGCTGGCATCACCAAGGCCAGCGCGCCGATTGGGATCAGATGCAGGTGTTTTGCTTTCATCGTTTCATATGATGGCTGATAACTGATAACTGATAACCGATAACCGATAACCGATAACCGACTACCGACCGGCTCAGGGAGCCAGGACCACGCGCACCCGGGCGAAGTTCGGTTTCGGATCTCCATTGGCAACATGAATGGTCGGCGGGAACATCACCCGCATCGCGTCAATGGTTTCGGTTGCGTCAGTGGCTCCCATCGGCACGGCCGGGTTGTTGATGTCATCGTTGTCACCCCATAAATCCAAGCCTGCGGTGAACTCCACCGTATAGGTCAGTCCGGCGGAGTCCCTGCGGCGGCCATACACGATGTAATAATTGCCATTCTCAGAAACGATTTTGGGAACCCCGGGGGTGACGCTCGTTCCTGACACCACGATGTCACCGGTTGTCACGGTCGGCAGGGTGCCGAAGGCGAATTCCTGGAGATTGTTCAAGCTGTCGACATCCTGGTTGTCGCCGGGCAGCTTTGCGGTCAGGGGTGGGACGAAGGTGCCATTGGCCCAGGTCGCGTAGGGGGAACCGACCGGGGCTTCGGTCACCGTCAAGGTCGTGCTGGTGTGATTCGGGGCCGCAGCGAGGTTGGTGGCGTTGCCCGCATAGCTGTATTGGATCGGATAGGGCGTGACACTGAAGGGAATGGACGCCGTTGGGAACACGATGGAGAAATCCCCCGCGGAGCCACTCACGGTGGCGTTTTGGGTCACCCCATTGATCGTGACCGCGACGAGTTCTCCCGCCGCCGGATAGACCGGACCCGGAGCGCTCAGCGTGCCGCTGAGGGTCACACTGGAAGTGCCGGCACCGATGCTCTGGCTGGCAGTCAGATTGCTGAAGCCGGAGGTGATCGCCACGGCTACCCCGTATTTTTGCGCCAGATAGGCGGTGACCAGGTTTCCGTCTGCGGTTGATAGAGTGGCGCCGCTGTTGTTGTATCCGATGATCTCGGCCACATCAAAGTCCATGGTGCCTGTGCCTTCGTTCTTCCCGATCTGATAATGGGGATAGGTTCCGATATTGCCCACGCCATCGTTATCAACGACAATCTTGAGGATCATGTAATCGGTGATAGGAGCAATGCCGCGATAGCCGGAACCAACCGACGGGTCCTGTAGAATCGTTCTGCCGTTTTTGGACACAGCCGTCGGGTAGTGGTCCTGCCAGAAGCCGGTCGTTCCACTGGCCATATTGTAGCTGGATGCCCGGACCGAGAGAAAGACATCGGACTTGCGGCCGAAGAATGAGCCGCCGCCGTTCCACGTGGCATTCGGCGAACGCACCACGACGTATTGTTCCTTCACAATGGAAGTGAAGGGCACCGTGGTGGCGTTCATATATCCGCCGCTCCTCAGACGCACGACCGGACGGGAATTCACTTCGTTCGGCACCAGCGTCACCGTGCCGCCGCCTTGGGTGGCGATACGGCTGTTGCCCGATAGATCAAGCCAACTCTGCACCACGCCGCCACCAACCGTCACTCCAGCGCCCGCATCATACCAGACGCTTAGACCGCTAGCCACGGGGGGAGTCGCCACGGTGGCCGTCACCGTATAGTCCTTGGAGTTGATACCATCCTCGGCGGTGACGATGTAATGCACCGGGCCGGCGGTGAAGTTCACCGTGGCACCTGAAACCACCGGAGTGCCGCCAGCCGTGACCGTGGCCAAGCCGGACGTCGTGAAGGTCGGCGCGAGGCTCGCCAAGGACGATCCATAGGGCGCGGTCCAAGTGATGTTGGTTCCCGAGATGGAGGCACCGGGGCCGAAGGTGAGCATGTCGCAATTGGGACTCTTGATCCCGGTGTCCAGCAACTGGAAGCCGCACATCATTGCGTAATTGCCGTTGCCGGTGTAGGCGACAGTGATGTTGTTGCTAACGTCGGGCTCCACGTTTTGGAAGAGCACATAATTGATTCCAAGGCCCCACGCTGTGCCGGGGTCGGTGTTATTGTTACAAAGCTGGGGAACCGAGGTGGTCGTTGGGTTGGCCGTCGTGAACGAGCCCTTGCTCCTTGATCCATCCGCAAAATAGCTGGCGATGTAGAGGTCATATTTCTTGCCGGAGACGAGGCCGCTGATCACCAAGTTGCGCGTTTGTAAATTATCCACATACACCGCACCCTTGAGC
>JBILFE010000288.1:0-5337 GCA_044351705.1 Luteolibacter sp.
GGCCCAGCCGCAGTTGGCGTCTAACGAAATGGCGCGGCGTTCGCCGATGAAGCGCCAGCCGACGGTATGGGGTTCCTCGCCGTGGCAGCAGGTGGACAGGCCCTTGGCATGGCGCGGGGTGGAACCGGTTTGGCCGACCTGATTCAAATGGCTGAGGAAGGGCAGGATGGCGACGCCTTCGCCACCGAGATCGACGAGGGATTTGGTGCTGCCTAACGACGAGCGGGAGAGTCGCAGGAAGTCGAGAATGAGGGTTTCCGCGGCGGCGATTCTGATTTGGCCGTCGGCTTGCTTTTTGGTCCATCCGGCACCGGTGACAAAGAGTAGATCCGCGTCCGGGCGGATGGTTTGTTGGTCGGAGGCGGGGGCTTCAAAGCCGATGACCTGGGTGCGGGGTGGCGTGGTTGTTAGGGGGACGGCTTCGGCATTGGCATTGCCGGCGGCGCCTTGCCATGCGGTGGCGATGCCGCCTTCCAGCGCCAGCAACCACGGGCGGGTGCTGCGGGTGAAGGCGGCTTCCATGCGCTGGCGATAAAACCAACGCGATACCTGGGGTTGGCCATCGGCGGCGCTGAGGCCGGTGATGTGGGTATCGGCGCGCCCGCCGAGGCGCTGGGCCACGCCGGAAAGCACCCGGTTCCAGCGCGAGGTGGCTGGCACCGTGATGAGGGTGGCCGCGGTGGCGCGGCAGAGGGTTTCAGCGGCGGCGGCGTCCGTGGCGTATCTGGCCTGGCCGAAGTCCGCGCCTGAGATTGTTAGAAACTTGGCCGCGCCGCAGGTGGCGATGGAGTCGGCAGCCGGGCCGGGGTTATCGCCGATGAGACCGACGCTGAATGGGGTGCCGAGGGATGCGGCGAGTTGGATGGTGGCGGCAAGGGCTTCGAGGGCGGATTTGGCAAGGGTGCCATCGGCTTCGGTGTGGGCGAGAAAGAGGGTGCTCATGGAGTGTGAGTTATGGGTTATCAGTTATCAGTTATCAGTTATCAGTTATCAGTTATCAGTTATCAGTTATCAGTTATCAGTTATCAGTTATTGGGAAGAGGAGATAAGATGGGTCATGAGTTAAGAGCAGGTGTGGAGCGGAGCTATATTCCTGATAACCTCTAACTAATAACCCTTAACTTCATTCACCCCTGATCCAGGCGACGAGTTCGGCGGCGATTTGTTGCGGCGGGACGTCCTTGATGACTTGGGTGGTGCGGGTTTGTTTGGGCAGCGCTACGGAGCTGAAGGTGATGTCTCCGGTGCCGACGGCGGCGGTCTTGGCTTTTTGCAAGGCGGGCATGATGCCGCGCATGTTGGCCATGCCAACCTGCGGGTTGTTGCGCGGTTCGGGCAAGTTGCCGGTGGCCCACCCCAGGACGGCTGGCGGGGCGCTGCAGATGGAGATTTGGTGCTTGCCGCCTTCGACCCGCTCCATGATGCGCAGGCTGCCATCGGTGTTGACGGTTAGTGAGTCCACGCCTTGGAATTGGTCGGTGATGCCGAGGCGCTCGCCGACGATTTGCATGGTGGAGCCGGCGCCGCGCGAGGCGCTTTCCCAGCCACCGAAGACGAGCAGGGAGGACATATCCAGGCCGGGGATGGCGCTGATGGCATCGGCGAGGGCGGCGGCGGTTAGCGCGGCATCCGTGAAGCCGCCCGCCGAGCCATCGATGGCGATGAGTTCAAAGGGGACTTTTTGGGCGACGGTCATCATGACTTGCTGCAACTTGGCTTTGGGCCCGAGGCTGACCAGCCAGACCTTGCTGCCGGGATGATTGGCGGCGAGGTGGGCCGCTTCGTAGAGTGCATGGCCCGCCCAGGGGTCCAGCCAGGACGGCAGCATCATTTCGTTTTTCAGCGCCGGGCCGGTGGTGCCGGTGATGGGTTCGAGGGTTTGCAGGGGATCGGGGACCAGGGAGCCGCAGACGATGATGGTGTACATGTTATCAATTATCAGTTATCAGTTGTCAGTTATCAGTTATCAGTTATCAGTTATCAGTTATCAGTTATCAGTTATCAGTTATCAGTTATCAGTTATCAGTTATCAGTTTTCCGCCGAATGCAGGCCGCCGGCGCCGGCTTGGAAGCTCACGAGGGCGTGTTCCGGGTTGTTAGGATGGGCTTTGGCGCAGTTCCAGAGGCAGGCGCCGCAGTGGATGCACTTTTCGCGGTCGAAAACAGGCCGGCCTTGTTCGTCGGGTGTGATTGCCTGGCCGGAGCACATCTCCACACAGATTTTGCTGCCGCAGCTTTCGCAGTCCTTGGGGTAGAGGAAGACGACGTGATCGGCGTAGCCGGCGGGGGCCTGGACCTTGCCGCCCATGAGCAGCGCGTCCTGGTGCGAAACTAACAACTCTCCATCAAACGGGACCGGCGGCCAGCCGGCACGGTCCATGAGGGCACCGTTGGCGGCGATGCCTTTGGTGTCGCAGTCCTTGCGGATGCGGGCGATTTCCTCCTTGGAAATACGACCCGCATAGTAGTTGGCGGGGTCGGGGACGCGGGTGTGGGGCGCGCCGGGACGTCCGGGCATGGCGAAGACGCCGCGGCTGAGGCCGGTGAGCATGGTGCCGATGAGGCCGGGGATCACGCCGCGTTGGAAACCGTCGCGGGCTTTTTCGGCGATACGGCCATCGGCTTCGACCCACGAGGCACGGCGGCGTTTGACGTAGGTGGCGTCGAGGTTGGCTTTGGTGAAGGGTTTGCCGGCTTTGAGCAGTTCGATGACGGCCTCGGCGAGTTGGACCCCGGTGGCCCAGGCTTCATCGACCCCCGAATTGGTTAGGACATTGGTCGAGCCGCTGCCTTCGCCGATGCGGGCGAAGCCGTCGCCGGTGAGGTGGGGTTCACCGCGGCGGCCCGATTCCTGCAGCGATTTGGCGCCCCACGAGCGCAGGCGTCCGCCTTGCAGGTGGCGCCACAGATACGGGTGCATCATCCAATGTTGCAGGTAGCGGTAGGCGGTGCGCGCCGGGCTGTCAAACCACGATGGGACGAAAATGCCCAACGATGCGACGCGCTCGGGATGGACATAGAGGAAACCGAAAATTTCCGGTTCGGGGAAGCCGATGGTATGGAGCACGGTGCCGGGTTTGAGCTCGCAGTGCTCGGGCAGATCAACGACGAATTTCATGCCCAGCGCCCAGTCATGGAGGTGGTGGCCGTCGGGCACACCGAATTGTTCGTCAAGTTGCTGGCCGATGGCACCGACCGGGCCGTCGGCCACGACGGTGAGCGGGGCGCGCACATCCATGCCGGGCATGAAGCCATCGGCGGGCACACCGTCTTTGGCGACGCCTTGATCTAACAATCGCACACCGGTGACGGCGTGGTTTTCAATGAGCGCTTGGCTCACCGGGCTGCCGGGCCAGATTTGCACGGCGCCGGTGGCCATGATTTGGTTGCCGACCCATTGGGTGAATTGGCCCATGGAGAGGATGAGGCCGCCTTGTTTATGCAGAAACGATGGCGTCCATGGCAGTTCCATGGCATCGTGTTTGACCCCGAGGACAGCGCCCAACGCACGCAGGGTCTTGTCCGCTGCGCGCAGACTCAGCGGGCGGCGGCTGGCTCCAACGGGGTCTAGCAGATAAAGTATTTTTTCCTCGGTGACCGGCGCGGCCATCGGGATTTGGGCGGGGTCGAGGCCGGGGAACGACACGCGCAGGCTGGTGGCATTGGTGACCACCCCGGATACGCCGAAGCCGATGTCATCGGCGCGCTCGTAGCACATGACTTGCAGGGGCATGCCGGGCATGGCGGGGCTTTCCAGCGCCGGGCTGCCATCGGGATTTGTCAGCGCCGCCGCCAGCGTTGTTAGAAAGCCGCCGGCCGCGGGTCCGAAACCGACGCAGACAATATCGGCATCCATGGTGGGGCGCTCGGCGGGATCGGACATGGTTGGACAGGGCGGAGTTATGAGTTATCGGATTAAGACGCAAGACCCAAGACTTGAAGACCCAAGAGAAGGAGAAAAGCTAACGCGGTCCACAGGCTCTGCTCTTGCGTCTTGTGTCTTGCCGTCTTGTGTCTTACTGCGGATAATCCAGGGCTTCGGGAATCATCACGCCGGTGAGGGCATTGGCGGCGCGGTCTTTGGCCAGGCCGAAACCGTAGAGGCAGCCATCGAGTTTGGTGCGCATGCGCAGGAAGGTCTGCAAGTGGCTGCTGTCAGGGCAGGGGCCGGCCTTGGCCGGGTGGCTGTGACCGGCTGGGGTCGTGTCGTTCCTGCCGCATGCGCCACTGGCGATGCCGGGCATGATGCCCTCGAGGGCATCCAGATCGGATGTGCCATAGCAGGCGGCGCATGCTTGTTCGGTCCATTCGGGATGCTGGTTGTAACCGAAGACGAGTTCGCTGCAAATGCGGGAGGTTTCCCCGGCGGCGCGGGCGGCTTGGAGGTGGCACAGATCGCTCAGGAAGGCAAGCGCACCCGGCAGTTCCTCGGCCATGGCGGGATCCGCAGCGCCGGCTTTGCCGAGCTCGACGACGTCGAGGATTTGCTGGCGTGAGGCGATGAGCCAGCACAGCGCATCGGCCAGCGGGAAGGTGATGCCATGGCGGTTAGATTGATAGAGTTTGGTGCCGTTGGCATCAATGGCGCTCTGCAAATGGCGCAAGGTCCACAGCCAGAGGGCCATGGCGGTGCCCAGCGCGCAGGCGCCGGTGCCGGGATGATCGGAGGCGATGGCTTTGAGGTCCTTGATCCAGCCTTCGTATTGCACGATGAAGAGGCTGTTGGTCATGGTGACGGAAAGCTGGCGGCGTTGGACGGCTTCCGGGCCTTCGTAGGTGGCCTCGAGTTGGGCATCCATCCATTTGTGAGGGAGGAAGCCGGGGCAGTCTTCGGTGATGCCATAGCCACCCATGAGGCTGACGGCCTCGCGCATGATGGTGGCACCGTGGCCGGTGTTCCAAAGTTTGCAGGCCGGGCACAGCACGTTGGCCTGGGCGTCGAGGATGGCGTATTGCACCAGCGGATCCGACTCTAACAATTCAAGCCGGGCGTTGTCGCGGCCGGCGGCCGACTGGCGTTGGAGCTCGATGCATTCGGTGGCGTCTTGTTGGATTTTGGCGAGGGCCTTGAGGGCGGAGCGGCCGGAGAGGCCTTGCTGGGCGAAGAGGCGGTCTTTGACGCGGTCGAGAGGATCGAGTCTGTCGAACAGTCTGGCGGTTTCAAAACCGAGGGAGGCACCGGCTTCGCCGGTGGCCCAAATATCGACGAGGCGTTGGAGGACGTCTTGCTTGGTCTGCAGACCGAGGTCATAACGGGGTGAGCCCGGGGTGCCGATTTCACCGCCACGGAAGCGGCTGCGTTGGTAGCGGATGACCGGTTCGATGGACGAGAGCAAT
>JBILFE010000289.1:0-5326 GCA_044351705.1 Luteolibacter sp.
AACATCCAATATCTGAAATTTGAGATCCGAGATCTGAGATCTGAGATTTGAGATCTGAGATTTGGAATTCCCCCCTCAGCGGTCCTTAGCGTTCTTTGCGTCTTTGCGGTCAAATTTTCCCTCTTTCCAAGTGTCACTCCCGCACCACCGTGGCTGGCTGCTGCGGGGCCTTTCGCAGATCCTCCCAATCATCGTTAGAAATGCAGCAGGGATCTGCGGCGACCCAGTGGTCGGGGGCGATCTCACCCAGCGACAAATCCGCGCCGATGCTTTCCGCATACCGCGGGTGGTTCATGCGGTGGCCGAAGGCGCTGCCGGGCGGCGGATCCAGCGGCGAGGGGATGTCACCTTCTAGCAAAATCTTCGCGCGCTTGACTTTGGGATCGGGCGAGGGGATGGCGGACAGCAGGGCCTTGGTGTAGGCGTGGCGCGGGTCGCGGTAAATGGTTTGCGCGGCGGCGAGTTCGACGATTTTGCCCAGGTACATTACCGCGACGCGGTCGCTGACGTGCTTGACGACTGACAGGTCATGCGCGATGAACAGATAGGACAAGCCGAAATCGCGTTGCAATTCAACCAGCAGATTGAGGATCTGCGATTGCACGGAAACATCCAGCGCGGATACCGGTTCGTCGCAGACGATGAGTTTGGGTTTGAGGGCCAGCGCGCGGGCAATCCCGATGCGCTGGCGTTGGCCACCGGAAAATTCAAAGGCATACCGCTCGCCCGCCGTGGCCGGCAGACCGACTCTGTCTAACAATCCATCCACCGTCCTTCGGCGGTGTTTGCGGTTGCCGAGGCCGTGAATGAGCAATGGCTCCTCGATGATCGCCCGCACGCTCATGCGCGGATCGAGCGACTCCGCCGGATCCTGGAAAATCATTTGAAAATTACGCCGCAGCGGGCGCAGCGCGCGCTGGCTCAGGGTGCTGATATCGGTGGCGTCAAAGCGGATGCTGCCGGAGGTCGGCTCGAGTAGACGTACAATGGCTTTGCCGAGGGTGGATTTGCCACAGCCGGATTCGCCAACCAGGCCGAGGGTTTCGCCGGGTTGGATATGCAGCGTGACACCATCGACCGCTTTAACCGACCCGGCATGACGCGGGATGATGCCGCTGCGCACCGGGAAATGCACGCGCAGATCGCGGACGTCGAGTAGCGGAGGGGGGGCGTTGAACGTTGAACATTGAACATTGAACATTGAACGTCGAGCGTCGAAGTGTGGCGGTTCATTTGCGGCGGTTGGGGCGAGTGTTGAACATTGAACGTCCAACATTGAACATTGAACATCGAACATTGAAGTGGGGAGGGTTAGATTGAACATTGAACATTGAACATTGAACATTGAACATTGAACATTGAACATCGAACATTGAACATTGAACATTGAAGTGGGGACGGGGAGATTATTTCCGGCGTTTTTCGGTGGTGGCGATGCTGGTCACGAAGATGCGGATGAGTTCGTCGGTTTCGGAGAGGAGGGCTGGAAGGTCGGGGTTTTGCGGGGCAATTCCGGCGCGGACAATGAGCTTGAGCCAGCGCTCGGTTTCTCTGAGTTCTTTGAGCGCAAGCCGCAGCTTGTGAATGAAATCGGCAGGCGATTCCGCAGCTTGTGCCTCGCCATGTTGTGCGAGTGGAGCAGTGCCAGAGCGCAGGATCTGGCCGCCAATATGTCTTTCCGCGTAATCCGAGTTAAGCACCCGGGTCAACCTAATGACGCCGGCTCCATAGTTGAGCAGACGTTCTCCCAAGTCATAACTCGGTTTCAGGTCTTCTTTCATTCAATATTCAATGTTCAATGTTGGACGTTCAATGTTCGTGGTGCGCACAGCGCTCGGACTCTCTGAGCAGGTCTTCTTTCATTCAATGTTCAATGTTCAATGTTGGACGTTCAATGTTCATGGTGCGCACAGCGCTCGGACTCTCTGAGCAGGTCTTCTTTCATTCAATGTTCAATGTTCAATGTTGGACGTTCAATGTTCATGGTGTTCATGGTGTTCATGGTGTTCATGGTGTTCATGGTGCAATGTTGGCGCACAGCGGGCAGGTTTCCACCCAATGGTTAGGGGCGACTTGTTCCAACAGCGGGCGCTCATTGGTGGCGGCGGAACTGCGGCCCAGGCGCTGGCAGTAGCGGCAGCCATGGACGTGGTCGGCGAGTGACGCGACCATGCCGGGAATGGTCTTGAGCACGGACTTCGAGGGCGTCTCCAACGTGGGAATCGATTGCAGCAATCCGCGGGTGTAGGCGTGGCGTGGATTTTCAAACAAGACCTCTGCCGGCGCGCGTTCCACCACCCGGCCCGCATACATCACCACCACTTCATCACAGGTTTCGGCAATCACACCCAGATCATGGGTGATGAGAATGATGGACATGCCGATCTCATCCTGCAAGTGCTCCATCAGATCGAGAATTTGCGCCTGCACGGTCACATCGAGGGCTGTGGTCGGTTCATCCGCAATCACCAACGACGGCTTGCATGCCAGCGCCAGCGCAATGACGATGCGCTGGCGCATGCCGCCGGAGAGATGATGGGGATAATCCATCATGCGTTTTTCGGGAGCCGGGATGCGCACCCGTTGCAACATCTCGGTGGCCGCATCCCACGCGTCGTGCTTCGTTAGCTTGGTGTGAATGCGGAATACCTCGGCAATCTGACGTCCAATGCGGTGCACCGGGTTGAGCGCGGCCATCGGTTCCTGAAAAATCACCCCGATGTCGGCACCCCGGATCGCCTGCATCTCCGCATCGCTGGCACGCACCAGATCGCGGCCTCCGAAGCGGATCTGGCCACCCAGGATTTTGCCCGACGGCTGCGGCAGCAGGCGCACGATCGACATCGCCGTCACGCTCTTGCCACAGCCGGATTCCCCCACGATGCCGACGGTTTTGCCGCGCGGCACTGAAAATGAAACCTGATCGACAGCACGCAGCATCCCGCCGTCGGTTTCAAATGAGGTGATGAGCTTGTCCACCTCGAGGATGATGTCTGCGTCCGGGGGCATGCTTAGTGGGGGGATTCGGGGGCGGCGGCGGGGGGGGGCTCTGGCGGCAGGATGCGGTAGGCGTCCACGATTTTGGTTGATTCGCCGAAGGATTTGTCGTGCTGGCGGGCGGCGAGGGTTTCGGCTTGCATCGCCTCATCGATCCACAGCACGCAGACTTCATGGGGGTCTAACACGACTGGCGGGCTGAAGCGGGTGTTTTCACAATCCGGCCAACGCACCCAGCGCCACGATCCGATGCGGATGAAGTCCACCGCATAGGCGGGCACGAAAATCCCCTCGTCGTGAATGATGTGTTGGAGTTTCCAGGCGGCAGCGCGGACTTCTTCGGGCGTGCGTCCGGTGCGCACGATCTCACACAAGCGGTCCGTGTCCGCCCGGCCCCACACAAACAGGTTGTTGGTTTGCGGCTTGGGGTTGCCTTTGGCGTCGAGCGCGTTGACGGAATGGAGGAATTGATAGAAGTCCGGAATGGGTGGCGTGATGGCCCAACTGCCGAAGGTCATGTCATATTGTTTGAGCATGTCCTTTTTATAAGCCACGGTGGTTTCCATGCCATCCAGGCGCAGATCCAGGCCGCAGGCCTTGGCATCCTCGCGGAGGATGGCGAACATCCGGTCATACTGCGGAAAGGATGGATAGGATATGGCCGTGCTGAGACGGGTGCCGTCTTCTTTTGTTAGAATTCCGTCAGTGCCTTCCCGGGTGTAGCCGGCCTGGTGAAACGCGGCACGCGCGGCATCAATCGAGTAGGGGCGGGCCTTGATCGAGGGGTCGCTGTAGATGGCATAGCCTTGGTTGAAGGCGTTGAGGCGCTGGTAATCGCCGCGGAACATCACGTCGATGACCTTCTGCCAATTGAGGGCAAAGTTGATGCCAAGACGCACGTTGCGCTCGTCGAGCGGGGCCTTGCGCACGTTGAGGTACAGGCCGCGGGGCGGCGTCGGGTAGCGGTTGTAAAAGCAGGTCCGCTCGATCCAACCGTTGTAAACCGGTTCAATCTCGGACTTTTCATACCATAACTCCGGGCGGTTCATGTAGAACGTGTCGAGTTCGCCGGCGCGGAACAACTCGAAGGCCTTGGAATCATCGCGGACCACGGTATGGACCAGCTTGTCAGGATTGAAACGATAGCGGTAGTACTTCAGATCCCTGGCCCACCAGGATTTGACGCGGGTTTGGGTGATGGACAGACCCTTGACGATGTCCTTGGGCAGCACTTCATAGGCACCGGTGGTCGGTGCAAACCGCCATTGGTAGCGCTCGTTGAAATCCGGTCCGTAATCGGTGTAGAAATGCGCGGGCGAGGGAGTCATGCCGCCGGCAATCATCGGCGCATTGATTTTTGTTTCCGGCAGCGAGACGGAAAGTGTGCGCTCGTCATACATCGCGATTTGGGCGAGTTCCTCGCGATAGAATTGTTTGGAGAAGGGGTTGAAGATATTGTCCGAAACGCGCAGATAGACGGCGACCAGGAAGTCCCGCGCGGTAACCGGCACGCCATCCGAGTAGCGGGCCAGGGGATTGAGGCGGAAGTAGGTGGTGCGGCCATCCGCCGAGAGCGCCCATGACACGGCCAGGCCGGGGATCAATGCCATGGTTTGCGGATGGATGTTGACCAGGGGAATGTCGATATAGTCGTAGAGTTCGCCGCGGAATTCATTGTTGGAGTTGTCGCCAAACGGCCGGATGGTGGATGGAAAGGTGTGCATGAAGCGCCGCAGCGTGCCGCCTTTCTTCGCCCGCGGGTCGCCGATCTCCGGTTGCTCCATGCCATCCTGCCAGACCAGATCGGCCGGAATGTCCGAGGGCGCGCCGACCTTGAGGTAATCGCCCAAGCCAAGCCGGTAACTCCATTTCGACAACTCGCGGTCGAGCACTTCGGCTTGTGCCTCCAGGGTGGCCTTGGCGGCACCCTCGGCGCTTGTTAGTTCAGCGCGGACCGACGCGGCGGCCTGTTGGCTGGCCGCTTGTTGTTTGAGCAACCACTCATGGATGTAGCGGTTGTAGGTGCCAATAAACCCATCAAACTCCAACTTTCTGGCAGTCACCGGCGTGTCGCGATGGCAGCCCGCGCCGGCCAGCACGAGGGTGCCGACGGCGAGGGTTGCAAGGATGGCATGGCTGCGGCGCATCAGCGGTAGTAGGTGAATTTTTTCGGATCGACGGCCTCGCGGACGGCCTCGCCGACAAAGGTGATAAGGATCAAGGTGCCCACCAGCACGAAGAAAGTGGAAGTGACCAGCCAGGGAGCGGATAGATTGGCGAGGCCGTCGTTGAGCAGGCGGCCCCAGGTGGCATATTCCGGCGGCAGTCC
>JBILFE010000290.1:0-5323 GCA_044351705.1 Luteolibacter sp.
CGGCACGATGCAGAAGGCGCAATGCATGTTGCACCCCTGCATGATGGAAACCAAGGCGGAGGCCTGGCGCGCCTTGGGCAAATGTTCGCAGATGGTGTTTTGCGAGCCTTCCTCTGCGGCGATGTCGCACACCGTGTGGCCCTTGAGTGCCAGCGCCGGATCGTCCATGCGCGCTTCCAGTCGGCTCCGCAGAATGGCATCCACATATTCAAATGCGCGATGATATTTCTGGGTGCCGAGCACCAGATCCAGATGCGGCAGCTTGGTGAAAAGTTCCGCGCCGCGGGATTGCGCCATGCAGCCCATGAACCCATAAACGACGTGCGGGCGACGCCGGCAGGCGGCGGTCATCATCCCCATTTTGCCAAGCGCCTTTTGCTCGGCTTGGTCGCGCACCGAGCAGGTGTTGATGAGGATGACATCGGCGTCTTTTTCGTTAGATGAGACCGTGTAACCGGCCTCCATGAACAGGCGCAGCACCTGTTCGGAGTCACGCTCATTCATCTGGCAACCATAGGTTCTGACGTGGACCTTGGGCATCTGAGAGGAAAAACTGAAACGCTGAAAAACTGAAACGCTGAAAACCATCAGGGCCGAAGGCGGCGGCATATTGCCAAGCCCGGCTCACTGCATGCGCTCCGTAGCGGGCACTCAGGCCAGCGTGAGTCGCGGATCGGAGTTGATTTTATCCGTCAGGTCAGGCCAGCCGCCGGGGACCTGGAGATTGAAGCAGTGGAGGTAAAGCGTGAGCAATTTCGGATCAAACAGTCCGAGCAAGCGGTCGATGGTCTCGGTCAGGCGCTCGGCATCGAGTTTCTTGGGTAAATCACCCACCACCGAGCCCTTGCCATCATGGGGGATGCCCATGCCATCGCAAAACATGGCGAGCAAGG
Source organism: Luteolibacter sp. (assembly GCA_044351705.1). Lineage (GTDB taxonomy): Bacteria > Verrucomicrobiota > Verrucomicrobiia > Verrucomicrobiales > Akkermansiaceae > Luteolibacter. The sequence goes on from JBILFE010000290.1 coordinate 894, forward strand.
ATTGCTGGCCGGCCATCAGAAAGGCTTGCAGGAGGTGCTCACCGACCGTGTCGCAGGCGTTTATTTTCAAGGTTTTATGGATCCAAGCATACTGATCCGGGAGGGATTTTTTCTGAATATAAACGGGCCGCAGCTTGCGGTTTCCGGCAAGGGTGGCGACTGCGGATTTGTACACATTGCGGTCATTGGCACGAAACCAATCGAGCATTTGTGTCACAATGGTGGGGTCAACGGCGGCGTAGAGTTCGTGGGCTTTCACGGTGGGAAAAGAGGTAAGACGCGCAGTCAAGCGGCAGATGCGGCTCGTGACAAGGACGAAGACGCAGATGGACAATGTTTTCTTGCAAAGGCAGGGCAAACTTCGACGCACTTGTCAGATGAATTCTTGATAGTTGCCCAAATCATGGCAGACTCAGTCCATGAAAGCCTTGGCCGCCGGTCTCTCCATCATGCTGGTCACCCTCTTTTTGGGCGGCCTGTATTTCTGGGGGGGGGCGGCCGCCGAAGAAAACTCCTACACCCTGCAATCCGGAGACATCGTCTTTCACGGCAACTCGGGGCGCCAAGCCGATGCCATCCGCGAGGCCACGGATTCTCCCTTCACCCATTGCGGCATCGTCTTCCTCCAGGCTAACGAATGGCTCGTCCTGGAGGCCGTGCAACCCGTCCGCGTCACTTCGCTGGAGCGCTTTTTAGCCCGCAGCGCGCCTGGCACCTTTCATGCCCGGCGCTTGAAATCCGCGCCGACCCAGGAGGCTGTCGACCGTGCCTGGAGGTGGGGCAACAATCTAACAGGCCGCAACTATGACTCCCAGTTCCGGTGGGATGACGAGAAGCTCTATTGTTCCGAACTGGTCTGGAAAGTCTTCCAGCACGCGGGGATCGAGTTGTGTCCGCGGCGGCATTTCCGCGACTATCATCTCGACCGCCCCGCAGTTCAAAAAATCATCAACTCCCGTTACGGCAGTGTGGACAAACTGCCGGCGGACGAATGGGTGGTGGCCCCCGGGGATATTGCCGCCTCGCCGCTGCTCATGGAAGTGCCCAAGCGCTGAGAGTGCGGCCCCAGAACACCTGACCTCGTGTGCGACCATTTGGATCCGGATCCGGGCAGAATGCCCGGACCACTGTGGCGCGGGCATTCTGCTCAATACTGTTTACTTGGCCCCGGGACTCCTTGCCTTTGGGAAGTGAGCGTGATACCATTTTAGGGAAAATGAACCGTCCTCCGTTTGCGGGGTTGAATGCAAACGACGGGACAAGATTAACACGGATGCATGAGACTCAAGCCACAGCCTAGGCCAAAGCAGATGAAATTGGCGCGCAAATTGCTACTGCTGCCCATTGTGGCCGGAGTCTCCTCCCGGCCCTCATAACAATAATCCCAACTTATCATGAAAAAGATCACCGAGAACCATTCCATGTCCAAGCCTGCCGCCAAGCCTCCTGCCAAGACGGCTGCCAAGCCTGCCGCCAAGGCCAAGGCCAAGACGACCCCATCCGCTGTTAAGAAGAAGCCCGTGGGCGCATCCGCCGCCGCCACCGTCATCTCCGTAGAAATCGACGTCGGCCTCGGCAATCATCTCTATATCCGTGGCTCCGGCCCCAGTCTGGACTGGGATCGTGGCCTGGCAATGGAGTGCGTAGGAGCCGGTTTGTGGGCGATCACCCTCGAGGAGGCGACGCATCCGATCCCCTTCAAAGTTCTCCTCAACGATAGCGTTTGGAGCAAGGGGGATGATTTTGTGGCCGAGCCTGGCACGACCACCCGCATAGTCCCGAGCTTCTGAGCGTCGTCGCACTCGCGATGCCCCGCGGCGGTCTAACACGGCGGCGTATCCATCACCCGGCACCCGAAAGGCATGGGCAGGCGGCTTGCGCCGATGGCTATTCGCCAGTGACGGCCGCCGCCTCCCCGTTGGTGGCTACCAGACGGCGGAAATGGATCTGGCCGACGCGGCGATCATCGGTGCTGGTGACCTTGGCCTCATAGCTGCGGATGGTGATGGCTTCGCCCACTTCCGGGAAGCGCCCGAGTTGTTGGGTGATGTAACCGCCGACGGTGGTCACCTCCCCGCTTTCCAGATAGAGGTCTTTCTCGTAGTTGGCCAACTCATTGAGGGTGGTGGTGCCATCTGTGACGAATTCATCGTCGTTGAGGCGGGTGAAAGAGGAGCGCTCGTTATCGAATTCATCCTGGATGTCTCCCACCAATTCCTCAATCACGTTGTCGAGAAACACCACGCCGGAAGCATGCCCGAACTCATCGGCCACCAACGCGAGAGACGTTTTTTCCTTGAGGAAAAATTTCAGCAGCATGTCCAGCGGCATGGTTTCCGGGACCACCTTCAAATCGCGCTTGATGACCATGATGTCCGGCTTGGGTTCACCCACGAGTTTGAGCAAATCCTTGACGTGAATGAAGCCGATCGCGTTGTCCAGATGGCGCTGCACCAGCGGGAAGCGGGTGTGCTTGGTGCTGCGAACCAGTTCCAGCGTGACTTCAAATGAGACATCGGCATCAACCACCACCACTTCGCCACGGTGCGTCATGACATCACGCACCCACACCTCGTTGAGTTCGAGCGCGTTTTCCAAAATCTCGCGTTCGGTTTCGGTGACTTCCTGCGAGCGTTCGCTTTCCTCGACGAGATAGGCCAGTTCCTCGGCGCTGTGGGCATGGCCGCGTTCATCGACGGGCTGGATGCGCAGGATATTGAGGAGCAACCAGTTGGCCGCGCCGTTCATCATCCGGATGGGAATGGCGAAGCACGAGGCAAACGCCAGCAGCGGGCGGGACAATTCCAAGGCGGTTTCCAGTGGCTTGCGGATGGCAATGGACTTCGGCATCAGCTCGCCGACGACCACATGGAGCACAGTGAAGGAGATGATGGCCGTGACATAAGAACATGCGGAAATGAGGTTCACGCCGAGGAGTTGGGTGTCCTTGATGGCGGGAATGAGTTTGCTGAGCGTGGGGCCGACGATGCCCTCGACGAGCGGTTCGCCCAGGAAGCCGAGGGCGAGGGAGGCAACTGTGATGCCGAGTTGGCAGGCGGAGAGAAAGGGGTCGAGGTTGCCGATGATGCGTTTGGTGGCCTGCGAGCGCCTGGGCTTCTCGTTGGCGGCGGTTTCGACTTGGCTGGGGCGGACTTTGACGACGGCGAACTCCGCCGCCACGAAAAAGGCGTTGAGCAGCAGAAACAGGACCACGCCGATCAGATAGAGAAAAACCTGCCATGCCGGGGGGAATTCAGCGGGCGCGGTGGCCAGGATGTGGAGCGCGGCAATCATTCGTTAGAGTTTTTCATAGACCCCTTGATCGCGCTTTTGCAACACGGTGAAACCCGCCTGCTTGGCCGCACTCACCGACAGCGGCTTGGTGATGGTGGGAGTATTGACCCGTGAAATGATTTTTTTCACGGGGTTTTTACAGAGCGGACAAGCCCGCAACGGTGGGCGTTCCACCGGTCGTCTGAGTTCAAACCCGCGCGCACAGATGCGGCATGAATGCTCGGGATCCTCCGGGGATTCTGAAACGTATTCGTAAATGGGCATGGATGAGACGCGGGAATGAGGGGTTGATTCCATCCCGCGCCAAAAAACCGGGCCGCCGGTTTACCAACTGGACTTGGTCACGCCAGGGATCATGCCGGCGGAGGCAAGTTCACGGAAACTGATGCGGGAAAGCCGGAACCGGCGCAGGAAGGCCCGACGGCGACCAGTGACGGCGCAACGGTTCACCAAACGGGTCGGACTCGCATCACGTGGCAGCAAGGAAAGACCGATGTAGTCCTTTTCCTTTTTAAGCTTAAGACGTAGCTCAGCGTATTTCTCGACGGTTTTCTTTTTGCGCTCGTTGCGTGCAATCCAACTTTTCTTTGCCATAATTCGGGAGGCGAGGAATACCCCATCCCCGGACCGATGCAAGCCCAAAGTCGAAATTTCTCCAATTTTTCCATGGCAGCGTGGATTTCGGCGCGTTTCACCCGGTCTTGCCTCCTGCTGCGCCGGTGTCCGGTGGCTTATTTTTCGGCCGACAGCCGTTTAATTTGTTGGAGAATCTCATCCACCGGCGCCAGGCGACCAAGGCCCTCGTAGCCGCATGCCAGATCCCCCTCGCTGGGTCCGACGAAGCGGCAGCCATCGGCCAACAGGCGGGCCACATTGCGCTGGGTGGCCGGATGCAGCCACATTTTGCCATTCATGGCGGGGGCAATCAGGACCGCGGTGTGACGCGGCAACGCCAGATAAATCGATGATAACGGGTCGGGCGCGAGCCCGTTGGCGAAGTTGCCCAGCACGTTTGCGGTTGCTGGGGCCACCACCAACAAATCCGCACGATCGGCCAATTCGATGTGTCCCGGTTTCCACGATGGGGTGTCCTTTTCAGTCGCCATCACCACCGCCTGTCGCGTCAGCGTCTGCAG
>JBILFE010000405.1:0-4280 GCA_044351705.1 Luteolibacter sp.
GGCTTGCTCGTGATGATTGCAGACGTACTTCAGGCGCGATTCACGTCCAAGAGCGTCGTTGAGGTGCATGGCACCGCCGCCGGTGACCAGGAACACATGCTTAACCCCGTGATCCGCTATCGTTTTGAATATATAATCGGCAACTCGCAGCATCATAGTATTACAATCGGTTAGATGAAACCGCGTACATGACGAGGTCGAATCCATTGTAGTAATGCGCCCTGAGGAAGAACCGGTATCCCAGATCCCATGATTGGATCAAGGCAGGAATCTGCCACAGGTGAGCGGGTGAGTGGTACAGGCAAATTGCCAACCCGGGACGATTTTGCTCAATGGTCCGGCGCGCACCTAACAAGGCGGCATACTCGGCTCCCTCGACGTCCATTTTAATGAGGTTAGGTTTGAAGCCGGTCAAGGCATCATCCAGCGCGACGCACTGAATGACGGTGTCTCCGGTTGCACTGATGGCACTGCCAGCGCCATGACCCGAATTGAATTTCAGCTGGGTGGTGGTGGAAAACACGCCACATGGCCACAGTGCCGCCGGTGACGCCTCTGGAGCCAGCGCCGGCAGCTTGCGACTGAGGATGGCCAGATTGGCTGGATCCGGCTCGAAAGCGGCCAGCGCCTCGAGGCAGTAGCCACGCGGGCCGAATCCTTCTAGGGTATCCCCGTCAAAAGCCCCGCAGTCCACCAACCGCAAATTTTGCGGCCACCGGGGGATGGTGGCGGGGCAATACTGCTCGTCTATCTGCGGCAGCGGTGCCTCAGCATCATCACCGGTGAAGCGGAATTTCAAAATTTTGTGATAGAGAGCGGTGCTTTCGGCATCATCCCACAGATCAGCTCCACTGCGCCAGCCGGGTTGCTGGATATGATAGAACGAGGGATGAGTCAGCCAATAGCGATCACCCAAACAGGTGGCATGTTTGCGGTGAAAATGCAGGAACCCGGTGACATGACTCCAGCCTGCCTGGCGGATGATTTCCGTGACGTCGACCATGGAGACATGGGCGTTGAATATGCTGATGATGACGGGCAGTTGGTGTTTTTCCGCAGCGGTGATCGCTGCGTCGTCCGGCTTGACAACCGGCACTCCCTCAAGCTGTGTCAATGTGGATTTGGCATCCAGCACATAGCGGACGACGACCCCCTTGGACTGGAGCAGCAGCAGGCATTCCCTGCCTATGGAACCGGCGCCGTAAAGCGCCACGGCATTCGGCAGCGGAGCCTCCGCGCGACAGGTCTCGAGCGTATCGGACAGGATGTTTTCCAACTCTTTGATGGATAGGTTCATGCAAATTTGATGATGGGTCTGGAATCCTGGCATTTGGCCAGGATGAGACTCTCAATGGCGTGTTGGTGGAGCATACTTCCGATGATGATCGGATGATCCAGCACATCAAGAACCTGCGGACTGAAAATCTCAATGCCGAGCAACTGCTTGCCATGGTGGCCCGGATTGCCATCGATGAACCCGGCGATGCGACACTCGGCCAACGCCGACTGGGCAAGCAAGCGCAAGGTGAACTGGCCGGTGCCCCAGACAAGAACCGGCTGTTGGGAGTTTACAAAAGGAGCAATGAGCTGATTGATGCGATCCAGGTGCCTGAGGGAGTCCGCGGTGTATTGATCCAAAGCAGGCAGGAGGGCGGGATCCCGGCACCATCCGGCATGTGTCTGCCCGGCGTCGAGGTTGAGGAGGCACCAAATCGCCGGATAAATCCATCCTTCAACCGCGGGAATATCCCGGATGCCCTGCTGGACAGTGATGAAGCCCCGGCTGCCGAAGATGTTGCTCAGCGAGGCGTGCGTGAAATGATTGATGTGTTCAACATTGAAGTCCTGAAATGGCTCATCCGAGCATCTGCCGTAGCGGGACGCATCCGGCACTTCGATATAAAGAAGGCCGCCGGGAGCCACCAGGTTGCGCAAAACATCAACGGCCGCCCGGATGTCCCTGATATGTTCTAACACATGACACAAGATGACTGCCTTGAATTTCCTGCCATTCACGGGTGGCGCGAACAGCGATCCGGTCAGTCCCTCGACCCCGAGTCTGGCAGTGGCCGCCGCACACGCGGGTGACGGGTCCACCCCCGTGAGGCGGCTGTAGCCCAGATTTTTGAAGGCAGACAAGAGTCCGCCATTGGCGCAACCCAAATCCAGCACCGGATCATCCTTGGCCACCATCGTGGCAATCAGTGCGGCAGTGTCTTGCAAACGCTGCCGGTCAGTAACCGACGCACCGCCACCGGTGGTGGTCGCATCGTGCTCATACTTTGAAAATTCACTGTAATAGTAATCATATATCTCCTGACCCGCCGGCGTATCCGAGTAGGCGAAGTCACAAACCGGACAACTCACAACATCCAACCGGGTTGGGAGTGGATGCCCTTGCGTCAATTCGTATCGCTGCTGTGAAATGACTGTCACCTGCGTATGAGCGCATACAGGACACGGGCGCAAGGCGGATTTGGAACGGGGCATGGGATGATGAAAGTGAAATCAGCAAGTCTCTAACCACCGCAGGGTGCGGTGCAAAGAATCCCCCAAGGCAATTCTTTGAATCAATCCCAATTCTGCTGCCGCACGGGACACCTCCGGAACGTAGCGGTCCGGAGGCGCTCCCGGCTCCGGCATTACCGCAAGGGTGATTGCCGGTCGCCGCGGGACTGCGTCGGCGACGGCATCGGCCAACTCCCTGATGGATAGAGCACTGGCGGAGCCGACGTTGTAGGCACGGCCGTTGGCCCCGCGCATCAGCAGCGACCACAGCCAGATCGCCAGATCCGCTGCATATAGGTAGGAACGATAGGGGGTGCCATCCCCCGCAATGCGGATAGGACCACCCGCCACGCCGTCACGGATAAAGTTGCCAAGCGCGAACTTGCCATCCAGCGGCAGATGCGGGCCGACAAAAGCGAAACAGCGGGCAATCACGCTTTGCAACCCGAACTGGCGGGCGTAAAGGACGCAGAGGGACTCGGCGGCGCGTTTGGCTTCACCCGCAATTCCATAAGTGGATTGCATATCTATCGGATCCGGGCCGCCGGTAAAATCCTCTGGAATGTTCGTCAAATCGGTCGGTTGGCGGCCGTAAACCGCGCCCGAACTGGTAAACAGAAAGCGCCGCACGCCGGCCTGTCTGGCAAACTCTAACGTACGGCGGGTTCCCTCGACATTGACATCAAACACTTGCAAGGGGTCATCAGCCATCACTTGTGCATCGGCTTCTGTGGCGGCATGAATGACATGGGAGAAATGGCCGTCGGGGAAATCGAAGGTGCGCACGTCGCCGGCGTGCAGGCGGATGACGGGATGGTTTGCCAGATGCGGGACTTTGCGCCGGAACGCGTCCGCGTTGCGGGTCAGCACGACGGCCTCAACACTCAGGTTCAGGCGATCATTGGCGTGACACAAGCTTTCTAACAACCATATTCCGAAGAAGCCGGTGCCGCCGGTGAGGAAGAGGCGCTGGCCGCGCAAGTCCTCCCATAGGGCGCGCGTATGGGTGAGGACATGCTCAAGGTCTTGTTGGGGCAAGGGCGGGAACGGCATGGAAGGGAGGAGTCGGACGCAGTGCTTGAAGCCGGCGGCTCTCAGACGTTGCGGCATGGGCAGGATGCGGCTTTGTCTGCGGCAAAATCCCGGATCACCTGCACCATGTAATCGATTTGCTCGGCGGTGAGGCCGGGATAGGTGCCGAGGAATATCGTGTGGTTCATCATGTGGTCCGAACCGGTTAGAGGAGCGGCGACGCGGAACGCCTCGGGGTTATCCCGTTTGAGTTGGACGAAGGCTGGCTGGCGGACGAGGTTACCGCCGAAGAGCATGCGGTTGCCGATCTGGTGAGCATCGAGATGTTGCGCGAGTTCGGTGCGGGTGAATGGTGCCTGCGGCCGGACGGTGAGTTTGAACCCGAACCATGAGCAATCCGACCGGCACCGCGAGTCATCCCAGAAGAAAGAAGAGTCTAAGGAAGAGTCTGAAGGTCTGAATGTCGAAGGTCGAAGGTCTGCATCATTTTTCAGATTTTCAGTTTTCAGATTTTCAGCTTTTTCTTCAAATGGCGGCCGCCACGCGATGGCATGTGCGGGCAGGGCGAAATCAAAGTAAGCTTCCAAGCCGTGGAGGCTGCGGCGGAGTTTTTCCCAATTTTGTTTGCGAGCGGTGACGAACGCGGGCAAGCGGCGGAGTTGCACGCGGCCGATGGCGGCCTGCGGATCCAGGGGTTTGAGGTTATACCCTAGATGGCTGTAGATATATTTATGATCATA
>JBILFE010000291.1:0-5267 GCA_044351705.1 Luteolibacter sp.
GGCGGGGCGGCGGCCTCGGCTTTCTTCATCCTCGCCATGAGTGCATTGGCTGGCTTGACGATGACAAAGAAGATCACCGCTGCCGTGATGAGAAAGCCAAGCAGCGCATTGATGATCATGCCAACGTCGATCATGTTGGCGATTTTTTCACCCTTGTCATTGGTGAACTCGCCGATTTTCACCCCGAGCGAAACATTGGGATTGCCACCCAGAGCCTTGAGCAGCGGCTCAATGACGCCCTTTGTGAAAGCCGTGACGATACTGCCGAAGGCCGCGCCAATGATCACCCCGGTGGAGAGATCGACAACATTGCCTTTCAAAATGAATTTCTTGAATTCGTCTATCATTGTTTTGGGTTGGTTTGTGTTGGCTTGATCGGGCGGCGGGGGGCGTGACTTCACAACTCGCTGGCGCTTGCGATCGGGCGATGGCGTTATAAATCACACCAATGTGTTATGGGTGATTCCTGCGGTGGGTGGCAAGGAAAATCCGATAGCAATTAAGCATCCCCTCATGGCTTGATCCACCGGAAGCCGGTGAAGACGATTTTTTTGTCCTTCCATGGGCCGGAGAGCTCGAGGACCTGGCAGCGGGCAAAGGTGGCCGGGCGCGTGGCGGCATTGGATTTCTGTTCGTGGAAGTCTGCGGGGAACAAGGTTACGGACTGCCAGCCCTCCTGAGCCTTGAGCGCGACTTTGGCGGCGTAGGTCCGCTGGCCCGGCCAGGCATAGTCTTCATGCACGTTCACGGTGAAAGCTTCGCCCTGGGTCGTGGCCACTTGGAAGGTCAGTCCGGCACCCTCCGGCGCTCGCCATTTGGGATCACCCGGTTGATAGGTCAGCGGCGCCAGATGGGAATCGACCGTGAACCCCGCCTTGCCTCCGGGCCCAACCGCCGGCCGGACTGGCACAGGGATGCGTTCGGGGGGCACGGGGTCGACACAGGGCGAGTCACTGGCCCACATCCCGCTGCCGTCGGAACCATCGTAAAGTATGTTAGAACGACTGTCCGTGGCACGGGCGGCACCCAGTGCGGCTGGGACAAGCGCTTCCTCGTTGCTGGATAGATTCACGCCGCTGTTGTAGCGCACGTTGGCATAAGCATAGAGATACGCGCCTGCGTCGAGGACCGGCAGTTTGGCACGCCAACCCTCATCCGATCGCACCGCCGTGGCGTTGCGCCAGTTGCGGCTCATCGGGCGGGGATTGGCGACCGCATAATAGATGGCGACCTTTTCGACATCCTCCGGGCGATCAACCGTGAGCGTGGCTGCGGGCTCGCCGTTAGTGTCGAGTCCGACCTTCACCACGGGGCTTTTTGGCCACGGCGGGCCGCCATTGAGACAGGTATCCATCCAGAGGAACACATTCTGACCGGCATCCGCGCCGATGTGGTGGCAGAACCGCGGGGTGAATGCCTCGCGGTGCTCGATGGCTGCGGGCAGCCGCGCGAGCGTCTGATAGGCGCGATCCATGTTGCCATGGGTGTCGTTGCTGCCGCTCAAAAACAGCATCGGGCACTTGACATACGGCGCACAGCCCTCCGGTGCCATGCCGGTCAACCACACCCGGTCATCGTCGCTCATTGCCGGCAGCGGCGCGGATGAATCAAAACGCGGGATATGCCGGTAATAGCGATTCCAGCCGCAACCGTAAATCGCACAGGCAGCTTTAAGTCGCGCATCCATTGCAAATGACCAAATCGTCGTGCCACCCATCGAGATCCCGAAGGCCCCGATCCGCTCGCGGTCCACTTCCGGTTGCTGGCGCAAATAGGTGAGCGCGCGGCGCGCGACTGCCGACCAGATATACCACGACGACGCGCGGACGTTCGGCACGGTGGCCATTTCCTTGCCTATGGAGTGCTTGTGGTTGCCTTGTTTTAATGCATCCGGATAGATCGTGTAATGATCGCGGTCCTCCCAGATGCCATGGTAGTTGCAAGTCAGGACGGCATAACCACGGGCGGTCCAGGCTTCCAACCATTGCCCGTCAACCGTCTGTCCTCCGCCATGCAAATGCATCACCGCCGGCACTGTTGTCACTGTTGTGTTAGTCACACCGGGTCTATCACCCGAACCCGGCTGGTTGGTCTTCAAGGGTGCGGCATAAATGCCGTAGACGCGCGCCGTTTGGCCATCGATGGTTGCGGAAAAATAGACTTCCTTGTAAGCGGCTGTCTTGGTGGTCCACCGCTTCAGGACCTGCTCGTCAAGCGCTCCGGCATCCGGGTCATAGGTGCTCCATACCTCCGGCGGTGTCAGATTTTGCGCTTTGCCATCAGACAAAACCGCCGCGGCGGATGGTGCCGCGCCATCCGTCCCGGCCGCCGTCGCCGGCGTGGCAAGCGCTGCCGCTAAAATGAGGCTCACGGCAAGAATGCGGGAGGGTCTTGCATCAACACGGCTGAGTCTGTTAAATCCTGAAGCGGTCATTGCTGTTGGTGATAATGTTAGAATGGGCGCGGACGCAGCATCGCGCGGGTTGCCGGGACCGAGTCACAGGCTGCATGCTTCATCCGTATTCACATCCGATGCAACACGTTCATTGATGCGCGCACCGTGGCGAGGTCCCCGACGATGACGAACATGCGGAACGTGTGCTTACCCGGTGCGATGCCGGTTTTGTTACTAAGGCGGAACACGCAGTTCCATTTGACGACTTTTTCCGCGGCAAACCGGAAGCGGCCGAAGGTGGGGCCAGTCATGTTAGGCGAGGGCTGCGGCGGCGCGTAGATGCCCATGGCATGGGTGCCGCCAGATACGCTGAAGACCACGGGTCGCGGCCCTTCGCCAGGCCCGTCGGACAGCGGTTCGAGCTCGCCGGTGCGGGTGTTGAACTGCTGGAATTCCGCAAACTCCGGCGGCATGTAACCGGTCAACGCCTCAAACACCGCATGGGTATGCCGCTCGCCCGCCGGCAGGGTGTAGGTCACCTCGTAGGCGATCACGTGGGGCAGGTTCTTGTAGCCGATACTCACCTTTTTGGTTAGTAAATGGTTGGATAGAACCGTCGTGTTCTTGGCAAGGTTGGGCCCGGATTTGCCGCCGGGCGCAAGCCAGAACGCCATTTGAGTGTGGGTCTGCAGCGATCTGGGGCCTAGCCGCCACTGCAGCAGGCGGCTCGACGACGTCGCGCCGGTGAAGTCGTGCGACGACCCGGCTTCCGTCGGGTTGTATGTCTCAGCGGTGATGGGCGTGGCGCAGTCGAGGTTGGACGCCGACTGGAGTTGCCGGCCGTGATCAAACGAGTTGATGAATTCGCGGCCGTTCCAAGTCAGCGAATCAATCGCACCCGCGACCCGTGCGGTGGTGGTGATGACGATTTCCGAGTTGCCGGCGGCGGCACGGATGGTTGCATTGCCCGTAGGTGTCTCGGCGCTACTTGCGGAAAGCGCGAGCAGCGGCATGGCGATGAGAACAATAGCTGTGGCTTTATTCATGATGTTTGTCGCCCCTGGCGGCAACGATTGTTGCATACGCCACACCGATGTCAAAACCCGTGATGCCCTGTTCCATGGAAAGCTGCCATTGGGGTTGACGCCGGCTCAGGAGTTGGTCATCGTCATGCCGTCATCGCACGAGTGATAGGTTCACGGAAGTGTGCGAATGGACCTGAAAGGAATAACTTATGAACAGTCACCCCCATTCCGGCAGTTGCTGCCGTTGCCCCCATCACCGCACCCCGCTTGCCTCACAACCACCCGCCATCGATCCGTTTGCCTTCAACCGCCGCGATTTTCTATCCGGCATGAGCGCCTTGACCGTCGGTGGTATCATGCTCGCCTCGGTGAAAACCGCCGGCGCGGCCGCCTATGCGCCGCAGCGCCGGCCCATCGCCCGAAAAGCGCTCAAGGTCCAGCCGGTGCTGACCTATGAAATCGCGCACCGCCAGGAAGCCACCAGTTGGCGCAGTTGGGGCGGCATCCAAAAGGAGGAGGATGCCCTCAAAGAACAAGGCTGGATCACCGGTGAATTGGCAAAACTCAAGCAGCAGGCGGATTTCCCACTCGAATTCCTCCCGGTGGCCTTGGTCAAAACCCGGCAGCAGGCGGCGGCGGCGGCCAAGGGCGACTTTGACGTGATGTTGATTTATGGTGCGGGCGGCGGCGGCGATTTATTGGAAGCTCTAACAGTTCCAGGCAAGGCCAACCTGATGTTCCTTCGCCACGACCCGGGTCCGGCCTACCTGTGGTATGAGATCGTCTCGCCACGCTTCCTGCGCAAAACCGTCGATGAATATGGCCAACCCGGCTGGACGCCGCAGGATGTGGTGGTCGATGAACACGCGGAAATCCTCTGGCGGCTGCGCGCGCTCGGTGGCTTGAAGAACACCATGGGCAAACGCATCGTGTGCATCGGTGGCGCCGCAGGCTGGGGCCATGGCGGACAAAACGCCCCCACCATCGCCAAGGATCTGTGGAAGATGGATTTGGTGGATTATCCCTACGAGAAACTTGGCCCCCGCATCACTGCGGCGCGGGCCAATGCGGCACTTGTCAGTGATTGCAATGACAAGGCAACCGCGTTTCTCAAGGAGTCCGGCATCACCCTCCACACCACCCGCCAGTTCGTCCATAATGCCTTCGTTCTAACGGAGGTGTTCAAGGATGTGATGGACGAGCTCGAGACCGATGCCATGACCATCAACTCCTGCATGGGCACCATCATGCCCATGTCTGAAACCACGGCCTGCCTGCCCCTTAGCCTGCTCAACGACGCGGGTTACCAGGCGTATTGCGAATCCGACTTTGTGGTCATTCCCTCGGGGGTGCTGCTGCACCACATATCCGGGCTGCCCGTGTTTCTCAACGACCCCACCTATCCGCACGATAACATTGTCACCCTCGCCCATTGCACCGCACCCCGCAAAATGGATGGCAAGACATGCGAACCCGCCAAGATTCTAACCCACTACGAGTCCGACTACGGCGCGGCGCCCAAGGTGGAAATGAAGATCGGCCAGATTTGCACCAACCTGGTGCCCGATTTCGCCGGCAAGAAATGGCTCGGCTTTGCCGCCACCATCACTGCCAATCCGTTCCTCGATATTTGCCGCTCACAAATCGACGTGCGCATCCACGGGGATTCCGACACCTTGATGGAACAAATGAAAGGCTTCCATTGGATGATGTCCTACGGCGATTACCTGCGCGAATGCAATTACGCACTCCACAAGGCCGGCGTCGGGTTCTTCAACCTCAGCGCCAAGAAAGCCACCGTCTGATGCGCATGCGGGCCAGTCCTTTGGATTTTGCATCGATCTAGC
>JBILFE010000292.1:0-5264 GCA_044351705.1 Luteolibacter sp.
TCTGCGACCGTCGATAGCGAATGAGGAAGCGCCTGCGCTCTCTCGCCTTGGCATCGACGCTCATAGAGCGCCGCTACATTCCGGCCCATCGGCCATTCCTATCGCCGACATCCTCGCCCGTGGCGGCCCCGATGGCGAAGCGCTCGAACAGCAACTCCTCACCCGCCTCGTCGCGCTCAACCACGAACGGGCGGCGGAAGAAAAGTGCGGCTTGATCCGCTGGCTGCGCCCCGACTATCAAGCCCCCGGTGCATCCAGCGACGGTCACAGACCGCCGCTACAAGCCGAATATCTATCTCAATCCGTGGAATCCTTGGAAAAATAGTGGTTGATATTCGACCACTTTATGGGTAGATAACGGCCATGTTTCCACGTGAAATCACACCCAAACTGAGGGAAGCCCTCGAGGAAGACCCGGTGGTGTTCCTGCGTGGCCCGCGGCAAGCTGGCAAAACCACGCTGGCCGGAAGCCTGACAGACGGACGGCAATACCACACGCTGGATGACTTGGCCACGCTGGCGGCGGCCAAGAGCGATCCCGAGGCGTTTGTGGCCGGACTGGCGGACCGGGTGGTGATCGATGAAGTGCAGCGGGTGCCGGAGTTGCTGTTGGCGATCAAACGGCGGGTGGACCAAGAGCGGGTACCCGGACGTTTCTTGCTCACCGGTTCGTCTGAGATCCGGGCCAGAGGGGCCGTCGCAGAGTCCTTGGCCGGACGCATGCGGATGCTCGACTTGCTGCCTTTGAGTCAGTCTGAGATTGCGGGCGGCACGGGTGCCTGGCTCGATGCACTGTGGGACGGCACCCTCGCCAAGCAACAGACCAAGGGTTGGGAGAAACCGGATTTGCTCAACGGCATCTTGCGCGGAGGATTTCCAGAGGCGGTGACACGCAAGACGCCGGCTGGCGCACAGCGGTGGCTGCGGGCCTATGCGGACGCCTTGATCGAACGGGACATGACCGACCTGGCGCGGATCGGGGATGTGGCGCAGATGAGCCGCTTGTTGTCGTTGTTCGGCAGTCGGACGGCGGCGGTGGCAAACTATGCCGATTTTGCGCGGGTTCTTGGGGTGCCGCTCACCACGGTGCGGCGCTATCTGGCGCTTGCCCAGGCAGTCTTCTTTTCTTTTGAGCTGCCAGCTTGGGCCGGCAACACCACCGCTCGCTTGGTCCGGCAGCCCAAACTGCATCTGTGCGACACCGGAATCGCTTGCGTCCTTGCCGGCTTGGATGGCAAGACGATTGAAGCCCAACCTATCCTGTTAGGACAGATCTTCGAGACCTTTGTGGTAACGGAAGTCCGCAAGGCGGTGGCATGGTCGCCCCGTGATCTGCGTCTTTCACATTTCCGGTCCCATGCCGGGCGCGAGGTGGATCTGGTTATCGAGGCCAGGGACGGCACCCTTTGTGGCTTGGAAATGAAGCTCGGCTCTACGGTGCGTGCCGGCGATTTCGCCGGCTTGCGACACTTGCAGGAAACGGTCGGTCCGAAATTCCGTCAGGGGTACGTTGTTCACGGCGGTGATCGCTTTGTTTCATTTGCGCCGAACCTACATGCCTTGCCGGTCGCTGCCCTGCGCGGCATTTTCTGACAATGCCTTTCATCTACAGGGTGGAAACGTGGAAGGCTTCAGAAGTGAAGCACTTGGAATCGTGGAAAAATACCTGGAGGCCGCGCTCGCAGATTGGCGGGTGGTCAGGCTCGGGTCTAACGAACTTACGGCGGAGAACGTCGGGCGCCTGGCGTCCCTGATGAGTGAGGCTGGGCAATGCAAATCTGCTTAATTTTATAAACAAATTCCTGAGGGCTAACGTATCGAATGGCCTTGTCCCACAGTGGGTTTGTGCGGTCGCAAAGGTTCTTTGCAAGAGCCATTATCTCCGGTGGTGCGTCGTCCCGAAAATAGTCCTTGCTGCTTCTGCTTTTCTCATAGTGCACACCTGCCATATTGAATTTCAACGGTGCCACGTTCTTTGACTTCTGCTGCGCAATGTCTTTGTGCGCGGTTTCCCACGTTATGGCTCGTGTCATCAAATAATACCCGCGTTCATCAAATTTGCCATCGATGGTATATGCGGATTTTGGGCGATACTGCGGTTGAATCCTTCTCTTATAGAGGCCGCCTTCGACAAATCGGAAATGTAACATATCCGAGGACATCTCAAAGCGTCGGCATGCGACAATATCCACCCAATGCCCATTTGCTTGAGGGAGATGCTTCTTCACAAAGAGAACCGCAAAGGCCTCTTCAGTGTTGGCGTATTCAAGGAATTTTTTGAGCAGCTTGTCGTCCATAAGTCAAGATGTCCTGGAATCCGTATTGGGTGCCACAGGTGCCGCGCCTGCGCGCGGCGTTGGAGCGGTTGAACCCCGCATTTGGATAAGAATCAAAAAATCACTGCCTGTCTTCGCCTCCCGCCCCCGGCTTCGGTTTCCTCTGGTCACTATACTTTAACCCCTCCCCCCTCTTGGTACGGGTGAATCCGCAACCATCAGCTGAACGGGTGTTCAAGAATGGATCTGCAAGACTCAGCGTGCGGCAAGCGACCGGCGGAAGGCCTCGGAGAGTGTGACGTGATCCCGTTTTGCCAGGTTCTCAAGCTGTTCCCGCGTCTCGGCCGGCACTAACAAATTGAGGCGCACATGGCCGCTGGCTTTGCGCCCGGCTCCGGCGCGTTTCCCTCCACGCAGCGGCCGGACGATGACCTGGCCGGATATTTCCGAGCGTTCGTATGCGGTTCCGGCGTCGCCGGGCGCAGGGATCCCAAGCCGCCGCTGGGCTTCCTCAGCCAGCGGTTTTGCCGCAGGATCAAAGCGCCAGCCTTTATTGCGAGGCTCTTCCGTGTATGATTATCAACTCTTGAAATCGACGCTGGAGGCGGGGATGGGAATCGAACCCATTAATGGTGGTTTTGCAAACCACTGCCTTACCGGTTGGCTACCCCGCCGTGCGCGTTGGCGTGTGGCGAAGCAATTAGGGCAGCGGCGGGCGGGTGTCAAGCCTTGGATTGCAGGATTGTCCGAAAAAGCGCGCACGGGCATGCGCGTCAAGTTAAGGCGATAGTCAAAAAAACCATCGCATTCCGGTAAATCGTGCGAAAAAAACCACTGAAAACACTGAGGAACACTGAGGATACTGAGAAGATTTTTGTATTATTTCAGTGGCATCAGTGGTCCTCAGTGCTTTCAGTGGTAAAAATCATCAGGCTTAATCACAAAAACCCGTTATCTTGACGCGCATGGTGCACGGGGCGCAATTCCTTGGGCTCAAACCCCGCCCAGCACGGCATCCAGAGCGGCCAGGGCATGGTCGAGTTCGGCGGGGGTGGCACACAGCGGCGGCAGCAGCACGACGGTGTCGAGGATCGGGCGGGTGAGCAGGCCGTGGGCGCGGGCGGCCAGACAAACCGCCTCGCCGAAGCGCTCGCCGGGCGGGAAGGGTTGGCCATCGGGCCGGCGCAGCTCGATGCCGGCGATGAACCCGCACTGGCGGACGTCGTGAATGACCGGATGGCGGGCTTGCAGGGCGGCCAAGCCGTGGCGCAGGTGCTCGATTTTGGCCGGCAGGAGTTCAAGCGTCTGTTCCTGTTGGAACACGTCGAGGCTGGCCATGGCCGCCGCGCAACCGAGCGGATTGGCGGTGAAACTATGGCCATAGTAGAACGCGCGCTCGGTGGCACCGAGAAACGCGTCGTAGATCGCCCCGGTGGTTAGAGTGGCGGCCATCGGCAGGTAGCCGCCGGTGAGGCCTTTGGCGAGGCAGAGGAAATCCGGAATGACGTTTTCGCGCTGGCAGGCAAACAGGCTGCCGGTGCGGCCAAAGCCGGTCATGACCTCGTCCAATATCAGATGGATACCCTGGTGGTCGCACCAGGCGCGCAGATCGGCGAGCATGCCTACAGGCCATGGCCGCATCTCATTGACCCCTTGGATCAGCGGCTCGATCACCACCCCGGCGATGCCGGCAAGTATTTCGTCAGGCAGGGTCCGCAGTTGATCCATGGAAGCGACGTGATGCACCGGATAGCCCAGCCCGCGGAAGCGTTCGAAAAACCGGCCCACACCCATCAGCGAGGCCGCGCCAAGCGTGTCGCCATGATAGCCGTTGGCAAACGCGATGAAGCCGTTGCGCTGCGGCGCGTCGGTCTGCTGACGGTATTGAACGGCCATTTTGAGGGCGACCTCGATGGCGGTGGACCCGTCGTCGGAAAAAAACACGCGCTCCAATGATTTGTTAGGAAAGCACGCGCACAGGCGTGCGGCCAATTCCGCGGCGCCGGGGTGGGTGAAACCGAGGAACGAGGTGTGCGCGACGCGACCGAGTTGTGCCCGGATGGCGGCGACGATGTGGGGGTGGCCATGGCCGTGGATGTTGGTCCAAATCGAGGAATTGCCATCGAAATAGCGGCGGCCTTGCGCATCCCACAACCACACGCCCTCCCCCCGCACCAACACCAATGGCTCATGGTCAGCGGCACACCATTCGGCCTGGCGCGTGAACGGGTGCCAGCAGTGCGCCTGATCGGCCTCAATCCAGCGGCGGCTGTCGTCTTGCATCGGCGTGAGTGTGGCGCGGACTCCGGGATTTGCAACCCCGGAGTCCCCCACCAGCACCACCCGGACCGTTCTTGACACGGTGGGCCGAGTCTGCATGCTGCGCACGCAAGCTATGCACAAACACCTCGTTTCACTTGTTATCGGAATCCTCAGTGGCAGCACGGCGATGATACCAGCCCAACAAACACCGGCTTTCCCGCCTCCTGATAGAGGGTTCATCAGTTCCACCCCCGCAGAAACCTGGGAGCAGGGGCTGATCTCCGGCAACGGCACCATCGGTGCCAATGTGATGAGCCGGCCCTTGCAGGAAACCATCATCTTCACTCACGAGCGGTTGTTTCTGCCGCAAGGGCCGCCGCACATGCCGCCTGACAATGCCGCCCGCCTGTTTGAGATCCGCAATCTGATCGATCGCGGCTTGTACAAGCAGGCCACCAACCTGCAATTCGATCTATCAGGTCAGGCGGAGTTCATGTATCCGGATCCGTTTGTGCCCGCGTTCGACATGAATGTGACGATGGATACGGGCAAGGACGTCAAGGATTACGTCAGGTCGGTGGATTTCCAGACCGGAGAGACCACCGTGCACTGGGCTGACAGCCGCGGGGTTTACGAGCGGCGCCTGTTTGTTTCCCGCGCGGATGGCGTGGCCGTGATGTTGATCACCGGGCCGGGCAAGGGAGCGGTCAATTGCACCATGACCCT
>JBILFE010000293.1:0-5249 GCA_044351705.1 Luteolibacter sp.
CAAGCCATCGCCGACGGCTTCCGCACCGGCGACATCGCCACCGGCCGCGCCGGAGAAACCCGTGTCGGCACCAGCGCCATGGGCAGCGCTATTCTGGAGAGAATCTGAGTTATGGAAGCTTCATCCGGCGACTCTGACAAATATTGTTCAAAAGATGCTTGACGCCGATCCCTCCGCTGATATTTGTCCGTCGACTATGAAGTCACAAACAATTGAAACTAACAAAATAGCCATGATACCTAGCAAAATCAAAAACGAAGAAGTGAGGCTGGTGAGAAAAAGCAATTTTTCCGCAACGAAACTTCTCCTTACCTGCGGAGTCGGCATGCTGACCTTACTCACCGGATGCACGCAGCGCGTCACGGACTTCACGATCATCTCAACCAAGAATGTGGATATCAGTGCGCTTGCCAACGCGAAAAGAGCCGGCAATCGCATCACAGGAGAAGATCTTGTGCATGTCATTATTTTCATCCCTACCGGTGTACCTAACCTCAAGGAGGCGATTGACCGGACCATCGAAAGCACGCCAAATGCTGTGGCCCTAGTGGACGGCGTGGTCTATTTCCGCTCGTGGATGATCCCGCTGCTTTACGGTCAATCCGCCTATATCGTAGAGGGCACCCCGCTGCTGATGGGCTCACGTGCGTCTACCGGTCGTGCTTCCGCCGCCACGCAAAAGGGGGACCGCTTCATTGTGTCACGATATGATAGCGCAACAAAATCATACCAATCGAAGAACGTCACCAAGCAAGAGTTCGCTGAGATGGCGCAACAGATCGGCTATCGTCAAGGCCAGCAGACTGCTGTAAACTGACAGATACTCACTCGGACTAGTACATCTATGAGGGCACGAAGGATATTCCTTCGTGCTCTTTTAGCAATTGGTGTAGGTGTGCTGTACAGGCTTGCTCATTATCCAATACCCACCACGACAGCCAATTCGATCACCTGACGAATGACGTATTGAAAAAACCAGGAGCAGGCGAGAGATCACCGGGTATTGGGCCACAGTTCGCAACTGACAATACACATGAAATGCAAACGATTATCTGAATGATCGGCAGGAGTTTCATAATAAAACGGATACCACAATATAAGTAACTATTTAAAGTTCGGCTGGCACCCATGACTAACTACCCGCCACCCTGAAGGCAAGCAAAATCCTTCGTATATGCGCACAATGAATTCATGATAGATCTGGCGACAACTACGGCATTATTTCACCTTCACCTCGCGCCTACCCATCCAGACGTTTTCGAAGTCATTGTGGGGGTGTTGAGCCTGGCGGATGAGGCCGTTGGCGGTTAGGGCGAGCCATGGATTGATGTGGCAGCCGCAGGCTTCCATGGTTTGGGCGCTCCAGACGTTGCAGATACGAGGCAGATAGTAGGTGAAGTTGGATTCCAGCAGGAAGCCGCGGCCCCAACTCGACGGGCCGATGACGATGGGGCGGCCATCGGGGCCGCAGCGGCTGACGTGGTTGAGGAAGGCGGCGAGTTGGGGGCCGCGGGAGCGGGCGACGAGTTTGCGCCAGACGCGTTGTTGCTGACAATCATCCACGACATAGCAATTGACGGGGATGATCTCCATGACCGAGGGGCTCGGCGTAAAGAAGGCGCGCAAAACCTGCCAGGGATTGAGCCAGCCTTTTTTGACATAGGCGGTGCGTTCGCCCCAACTCATGGTGACATGGGGCGGGTTGCCAAATCCGGCTGGCGGGATAAAGCCGGATTCCAACAGCCACGCGTAGGGGAAGACCATGGCGGTGTGGTACTTGTCAGCCACCATCCAGATGAGCACGTCCGGATCACGGGTTGCGGAAGGTGCCGTGGCGGTACTGGCGGACGGTACCGGTGGTTGGCCGGCCTCAGCCTGAGGCGTCGCGACTGGTGGCGGGATGCGGATGCAAGAGGTCATCAGGCCGACTGCGGCCATGCCAATTGGCATCAACCTAGCGAGGCATCGCCTCAGACCCAAGACGCAAGACTTGAAGACACAAGGCCCCATGATGTTCGGCATTTTTCAGGCGGCCAGGAACGAGCAGACGTATTCGCAGATGGCATCGCTCACAGTGATGGTAAAGCCACTGTTGGCCGGAACATCAAAGGACTGCTCCGCTGCTATGGCAAGCGCCTCGGTCGTGCCATCCATGACGACACTGCAACAGCCTGCAATAATCTCCATGCGCTCGGCCGCGGCGGTGCCAAAGTGGTACTGGCCGGGATAGATGAGCCCCAGGGTCTTCTTGCTGCCATCGGGAAAAATCACGCTGTGGGAGACCACCCGGCCATCAAAATAAATGTTGGCCTTGGCAGCGACGGTGACGTTGGAATAGGTGTGCATGGGAGGGATTGGTTATTCGGTGGGCAGATTGCTGGCTTGCCAGTCATGGAAGCCACCTTGGAGGATGGCGACCGAGTGGCCGCGGGCCGCGAGGCGGGTGGCAACGCTAAGCGAGTCCGGACAGGCAAGGTCGGTACAGTAGAGAACCACGGGGCGTTTGGCAAGAGCGGCGTGGCGAATCTCATCCTCACGCCTGGCGAGTTGCAACTCGTATTTGCTTTTCGGCCAACTGATGGCTGCGGGAATGTGGCCGAAGCGGAAATAGATGCCCGGTCGCACGTCGTAGATCAGAGCGGCGTCAGCCTGCTGGAGTGCGTAGAATGTGCCTAGTTCGAGAGTGGTGATTTTGCCAGGCTTGGGAACTGCGGGTAGCGCGGCGGTCTGCAATGGCGGGGGTGGCGGCGCTGCGGGTGCCGGAGGATGAGACCCACGCCCGCCGGGTCCGCAACCGGTGGTGGCAGCAAGGCCGCAAGCGGCAGCCATCCAGGGAACCAGGCGCCCGCACATGGATAGGTATGCCCTGTTTGTTTTGACGATCCATCCCGGTTTCACACCGGTGATAAGTGTGTTAGCGGCGTCCATGGCGGTGGCTGCGGGTGGCGATGGCCGTGGATTCGCCGCAGTATTGACAGCGGAAAGAGCCCTTGAATATGACCGCCAACGCAACCCCAAGGCGGTAGCTGCCAAGAACACTGCGGGCATTGCGATGCTTGACGCAGAGCGTGCGCGTAAGGGGCGCACCGAGGCATAACGGGCAGCGGACGCGGGCGGCGGTAAACCACCGGATGATCATGCCGAACCCACAGAGCCCGAGCAGGCCCAGGATGATGGATGTCTGCACCATGTCCCTGCTGATGAACGAATAAACAAGCAGTACAAGCAAAGCTGGGACGACCAACGTGTTTATGAGCAGCAATGATGCCACGATCCGGAAGCGGTTCACTGATTCTTGGCTGGGAAGACTGTGCATGTGGGGAAAACTGGGCCGGTTAGCGGTGGTTTGTGAGCCTAACTGGCTGCTGACTGTGAGAGTATCAGCAAGCATCGTGCCCTCTAGCAGGAAATTTGTTACAATTTTGTCATATTTCAAACTACACGCGGGGCGACCAATCAGGCTGTTGGGTAGCGGCATCGAACCCGGTGCGTCAGTGATCGGGTGCAGGACAAAAAAGTTAAGCCGCATCGGCTTCATCTTCGGCGAACCATCTTCTTGCCTTGATTTGTTGCCTAGCCAGAAGCTCGCGCCTGGCCTTCCAAGCCGCGTCAAAGTGTGGTCCGAGCATCAGGCAGCGTAGGCTCAGGATGTTTTCCGCGCCCGACTCGCTCCAGAACATGCCGGATTGTTTGAGGCGGCGACCGACAACGGTTTTGCATCCGGCCTCTATGACACCGCTGCCGATGAACCAACCGCTGGCTTGATGCCGACCGTAATTGGTGTGACTGGAATGACTCTCCAGATAATCGATTTCCTTCTGGATGGCGGTGCGTTTGGTCTCGGACCATTCCGGATGCCCATCCAGCAGGGCGTGCGATTCCGTGAGGAGGGCGACGGGACTTGTTTGTTTCATGTCGTGGCACCAACGGGTCCGGTATGTGGCGGCTAGCAGCGGGTCGTCGTCGTGGATCGCGGTGGCAAGCTGCCCGACGTGTTCGCTGGCATGATAGAAGTCGAGGATGCCCACGGTCCCGGGGAAGGTGAGACAGCAGTTCTCCCAGATCCAAGCGGCGCCGTCACCGAGATGGATGGCTTGGTGGTTTCATCGGGGGTGAACGTGCCTAGTTATTAGACATTGTCAAGGCCGAAAAAAATAGCCAGTCATCTGGCTTCTTTAACTTTTTTGTCCGGCACACTCAGTGATCCAGCGGGCTTTCGCCAGAGGCATCGCCGAGGTGACTGAGGTTGGCTGGCAGGAATTTCTTGAAGCGGGTCTTGTCGATGGCTTTCATGTAAGCTTCTTCCGGCGAGATCATGCCCTCGCGCAGCCTGCTCCAGATGGATTCATCCATGAACTGCATGCCATCGGATTTGCCACTGGTGATGACGTCATAGAGTTTCTGGGTGGCTCCCTCACGGATGATGGCGGAAACCGCGGGGGTCGCAAACATGATTTCATGCACTGCGGTGCGCCCCGGACGGTCCACACGCTTGCACAGCAACTGCGCGACAACCCCCCGCAATGAGGCTGCCAACATGGTGCGCACTTGGGATTGTTGATCCGAGGGAAAAACATCGATGATGCGGTCAACCGTCTTGCGCGCATTATTGGTGTGGAGTGTGCCAAACACCAGCAAGCCCGTTTCCGCCGCCGTCAGTGCCAGCGAAATGGTGTCCAAATCGCGCATTTCCCCCACCAGTACGATGTCCGAATCCTCGCGCAGGGACGCGCGCAAGCCATCCGCGAACGACGGGGTCTGCATGGGCACCTCACGCTGTGTGATGATCGATTGCTTGTTGGAGTGAATAAATTCGATGGGTTCCTCGACGGTGATGATGTGGCGGTTGAAGTTGGTGTTAATATAATCCAACAACGATGCAAGGGTGGTGGACTTGCCGGAACCGGTGGGCCCGGTGACGAGCACCAAGCCCGAGCGCATGTGGCCGAATTCCTTGACCACAGAGGGAACGCCCAGCGCTTCCATGCTGGCAATCTCAGTGGGAATGAGACGGAATACCGCACCCAGCCCGTTGAGTTGTTTGAAGTAGTTGCACCGGAAGCGGGAATCCTCATCCATCTCATAGGCGAAGTCGAGATCGCCGATATCCAGGTATCGGGCAAATGCGGCAGGGTCACAAATTTCTTCCAACAGCAAACGAAAGTCATCGCCCTGGAGATTCGGTTGTTCCGGGATCGGGATGACGGCGCCATGGACGCGGATTTTCGGCGGTTGGCCTTCGGCGAGGT
>JBILFE010000294.1:0-5247 GCA_044351705.1 Luteolibacter sp.
CGGGCGGGCGAGCTTTGATGTTTTCATGAGGCGCCTGGGGCGGCCGGATTATGGAGCGGCGATCTTGCAGGAGATGTTAGGGCAGGCCGGGGACGAGGGATTGCCATTTGAGCGGGTGATTTTCGGTGGGGTGGGAGCGGACGTGGTGTTGCCGCCGATGGCGGTGGCGCAGGGGCAGGAGTTCCGGGTGTACCGGGCCGGGGATTTGGTGCTGGTGCGCAACACCGGGGCGGCACCGCTGTGGATTCGGGGCCGCTCGCTGGAGACCGGATCCTTTTTGCGGATGCGCGAGCGGCAACCGTTGGTGGTGCCAGGCTGGACGCTGAGCCATGAGGATCTGATGTTTTTCCTCAATGTGAAGCGGACCGGCAACATGCCGGCGATCTATTTGGAGGTGGGGACCAACGGGCTGACGGCCGAGCGCATGCGGGGGCGGATGAGTGCACTGCGGGTGAGCTTCGGCCTGGAGGCGGAGGTGGAGGCGTTGCGGCATACGAATTTGCGGGTTGGCAGCCGCGGTCCATTGCGGCGGGGGGAAAAGGTGACCTGTCTCAATCACGAGCGGTTAGGGGATGCCGCGGGAGTGAGTCATTCCATCAATGAGTTGAGGCGCCGCGCGACCCAATCCGGGCGGAGTTTCCGGCTGGCCGGTGATCGCCAAGAGTACTTGGTGTCCAACGATGCGGCGGCGTTGGCGCGCGGGGATTTGTTGTTAGGATCGAAGTTGGCGCCGTTGGTGGTGTTGTTTATCCGCTACGATGCGGAGCGGGCGGAGGGGGTGTTGGAGGTCAGGAAGAACGAGGGGCCGATATCGGTTGACGGGCAATTGGTGCGCGGCACCGCGGTGCTGGTCGATGGGTCATTGATCCGCTTGTCCGGCAGTCAGGCGGTGCGGTGCCGGTTTCGTGAAGGTTTCCTGGATGAGGAGCGGACGCAGATCGAGTCGTTGCAGGTGGAGGATTTGATCCATGATTTTGCGCCTGGGGCGCGGGCCTTGGACCACATCAATTTTGAGGTCAGGCGGGGTGAGATGTTATGCATCATCGGGCCGAGCGGGAGTGGCAAGAGCACCTTGTTATCGGTGTTGTCGGGGCAATTGGAGCCGAGCCGGGGCAAAGTGGAACTCAATGGCATCCGGCTCTACGAGCATCGCGAGCGGCTGGTGCCCTTCATTGCCTACATGCCGCAGGAGGAGGCGCTCAATCCCCAACTCACGGTGCGGGAACATTTGCGGCACGCGGTGACCATCCGGCGTCCCGGCCTGTCGCTCGCCGAACATGAACGGCGGGTGGACAGCGCCTTGGCGGAGTTGGGCTTGCAATCGATCGCCCGGCGGCGGGTCGGCTCGGCGGGTGAAAAAACCCTATCCGGGGGTGAGCGCAGCCGCTTGAATCTGGGCTTGGATCTGGGCAGCCGGGCGGAGGTCTTTCTCTTCGACGAGCCGATCTCCGGGTTGTCGTCGAAGGACTCCGAACACGTCGCCGAGACCCTCAGGTCGTTGGCGCGTGAGAAAATTGTGATTGCCTCGCTGCACCGGCCGGGGGCCTTGGTGCTGCGCTTGTTCGACAAGGTTTTATTGTTAGACAGTGGTGGGTGCCTGGCCTATTTCGGGACACCGACGGGGATGGTGGAGTATTTCCGGGAGGCCTGCGAGGAGTTGGGGATATCGCATCCAGCGATGACGGGGGGGGCTTTGTTAGGTGCGGATTTTGTGTTTGATGTATTGGAAACGCCGTTGAGCGCGATCGGAGGCGGCTCCAACACGGGGGCGGTGCGACGATTTCCGCCGGCGTTTTGGCAGGAGAAATACGAGAGTGCGGCGTTGTTGCGGTCGTTGCGGGCGGGGGCGGGGCCGGTGTCGCGTGTGAGCGATGTGGGGGCGGTGGCGGGGTTGCCGGTACCGCTCAAGCCGGAGCGGCGGTTGCGGACGGTGTTGGCGGTGTTGGCGACGCATTTCCTGCGATCGTTGTTATCGAAAATGCGCAATCGGGGGACGCTCTACAGCATGTTCGTGGAGGCACCGGTGCTGGCGGGTTTGGTGGCGATCACGCTGCGCTCGTCACCGAGCGGGGAGTATCGATTTGCCACGGCGTTACACATTCCGGCGTATTTATTTTTGAGTGTGACGGTGGCGATGTTTTTGGGTTTGACCAACTCGGCGACGGAGGTGTTGCGGGACCGGCCGGTGCTGCGGCGTGAGCGCAACTGCCAGTCGGGAGCGGTGTGGTATGTGGCGGCGAAGTTTGTGGCGCTGGGCTTGGTGGCATCCGGGCAGTGTTTGATGTATGTGCTGGTGGGCAACTATTTTTTGGAAATCCGCGGCATGCTTGTCGAGCATTGGCGATGGATGACCCTCACGGCGTGGGCCGGCACGGCGCTGGCACTGGTGGTGTCCTCGTTGGTCAAAACCGAGCGGGCGGCGCTGACCACAGTGCCCTTGTTATTGGTGCCGCAAATGCTGCTGGCCGGGGCGCTGGTGCCTTTCCGGGAGATGAACCGGGGCTTGTTTGAAGACATCGGACTGAACCGGGAGCGCGGCGGGGCGCCGGTGCCCTCGGCGTTGATGCCACTGCGGTATGCGTACGAGGGGATGGTGGTGGCACAGGCGACGCGCAATCCGTTTGAATTGGAGCGGATTCGCTTGCAGCACAAAATCGATGCGCTGCGGGACCAGGGCCGGGAGATGGACGCGGCGCAAGCCGAGCGCTTCGAGTTGCTCAAGGAGGGACTGCGGCGCTTGCTGGCGGCGGGGGCGGAGACGCCACAGGAGGCCAGGGTGTTGGTTGAGCGGATCGCGCGGATTGCCAGGTTTGGCAAGAAACTCGAGGTGGAGACGATGAAAGTGTGGCCGGATGCCAAGGCGGCGAGTCCGGCGTCCGAGTTTTTTGTCAACGAGCGGATTGACTTGTTAGTGCGGGAGGCCGAGACCTTTCGCAATGACTACCGGAACAAGGAGTACCGCAATATATTCCTGGCCTTGGAAAAGCCCTTGCCGTTTGCCGGGGCCAAACCGGAGGAACCCAACGGCACGACCCGCAAGCTCAAGGCGGCCAGAAAATCCACACCGGAGGTTGAGACGATCCGGTACTGCGGATTTGTGTTGGTCGGGCTGGTGGCGGGCTGCTGGGCCGTGGCCAGTTCGGTGTTGTCCTATCAAAGCCGGCGCACGAGTTAGCCTAAAAAGGAAAATGAGAAGGGTTAGAGAGGTTCTTTAACCACTGATTCCACTGATTTGAACTGATTTGCCTGATTATTTGAAGATTTCCTGTCGGGCTACCTACGCTTCGCTTCGGTTCACAGAAAGAATTGGATGGTTATGTATCCTAGCTGCGGGGGTCACGGCGGCTGGCGTGGCGGTCGAGTTTGGCGGTGACTTCGCAACGCAGGGCATCGAACACCGCCTGCGCACTGAGTCCTTCCTTGAGGGCCCCAATCGGCAATCCGCGGGCGCTGGCCCGGATGTAGAGCGGATCGCGCGGAATTTGGGTCTGGAAAACCCATTCAGGTGGCAGGATCTGGCGTAGCGAGATGGCCACATCGCGGCTTTCCGCCAAATCGGTTTGGACCATGGAAAGACACACGCCCAGGACGTTGAGGCGGGGGTTCATGATCCGCAGCCGGTTGAGCTCATCGAGCAATTTCGGCACCGAGCGGATTCCGAGTGGCTCGGCTTGTTGTGGAATGAGCACCGCATCGCAGGATGCCACCACGTCGCCTGTGACGCCGAAGAGGCCGGCCGCGGTATCCATCAGGCAGAGCTGGTAGCCGCGCGCCGCCGCATGCCGCAAAAACTCCCGCACGCGGGCCATGTGCGAGCCGTTGCCGCCGCCGCCCGCTTCGTAATCGCTGGCTTGGCCGCTGGCCACCAGCGCAAAGGTCTCCAGCCGGGTGGGCACCACCAATTGTTCCAGCGGGAGGGTCGGATTGGCCAGAAAATCATAAAATCCGGTGAGCAGGCGCGATTGGCGGGTGAGGGAATGGCCGACGGAGCCCTGCGGGTCGGCGTCGACCAACAAGGTTTTGACTCCGGCCCGCGCGAAGGCATGGGCCAGATTGATGGACAAAGTGGTTTTACCCACCCCGCCTTTTTGACTGGAAACGGCAATACTGGTCACGCTGGGATGAAATTGTGGGGGCAGCCTAGCTTGTGCTTGCCAGAGAGGAAGTTTTTTCTTTAGGGTGGAGTGCGACGAGGTGAAAAACACCCAATCAATCCAATTCACTATGAACATCTCGTGTTCTTTCTTGAAGCTGATGTGTGCCGTTGGCATGGGTGGGCTGGTGCTGTTAGGCGGGAGTGCCTGCCGCAAGCGCCCAAACGCGGCCGCCCAGAAACCCCCGGCGGTCATCGCACCCGAGCTGCAAACCAATGGCGTGACGGCACTGCCGGGCTTGATTTATGCCAGTCAGTCGCACTCGCCCATTCATTGGCAGCCGTGGACCCCGCACACGTTCGAGCGCGCCAAGGCGGCGCAGCAACTGGTTTTTTTGGCCATCGCCCTGCCGCAATACACCGACTTTCATCGGGTGTTAGGCGAGTTGGAAGGTGACGCCGGTTTGGTTTCCCTGCTCAATGACAAGTATGTGCCGGTCTTGGTCGATGGCGATGCGGCGCGGGAAATCGGCCTGCTGACGGCTGATTTGGCGGCTGAAACCAAGCAACAACTGCAATCGTCGATGTTTGTGTGGATGACGCCGGATGCCAATCCGGTGGCGTGGATTCCGGTGGTGGCGGGGGCGCCGGGCAGCGTGCGGGACTTGTTTTATCGATCGCATTCGATGGTGAGTCGCACATGGGAGGAAAGTCCCGACTACATCACCCGCAACAGCGTGCTGGATAACCAGGCGCGCCGCGAGCGGCTTGGCCGTCGCAGGAACGGGGATGTCGCCAGCAAGGATCCTGCGGCGGATGTGCTGAAAGCCATCCGGCAACTCGCCTCGTTATATGATCCGATCTCGCGTTCCTACGACGAGGCGGGCGGGCAGTTTCCCTCGGGCGCGATCGACTTGCTGGCAAGTGCGATCATCAACCCGGCGCTGTCGCAGGGCATCCGCGCCAGTTGCCTGAGGACGCTCAAAGAGTTGATGAAGGATTTGATGCCCAGTGCGATGTTTGATCCGCTTGATGGCGGGCTGTTTGCGATACGGCGTGCCGGGACGTGGGCCTTTCCGGTGTTTGAGCGGGAATGCAATTCCCAGGCGCGGGCGGTCGTGGCCTTGTTGCGCGCCTATCAGGCGACGCGGGAG